>PLWR01000605.1 GCA_003165615.1 Acidobacteriota bacterium
GACATGTTTCTCCTCCTAATTACCTATGGGGTTGTACCCGAAGTCGTTGACGAGGTGGCGTACTGCTGCACCACCTGGTTGATGTCCGTCACTTGTTCGAGTTGGTTCAACTGGACAAGTTGCGACATGAAAGTTGTCGGATCCATGGGTTGCGTCGGGTCCTGGTTTTGGATTTCCGCAACCAAGAGAGTCATGAAGTCGTTGGGATTAATACCACTGGCTGAGGCCGAAGAACTGGTTGACGTTGAATTGCTGGTGCCATTAGTAGTTGTGTCGTATGCGTGAAGACCATTGATCATCATGGATATGATTCTCCTTCGGCCCCGGCTAAGCTCTAACGCTTAGTCCGGTGACCGGATTGGCTAATTCCTCATCCTGCCAAGAACCGCTCACCGATTGGCTGGCCTTCGGCGGGCTGTCCCACGGCAAAACTTGGTGCTGGGGTGATGGGGAAGAACCCGAGTTCGGGTCTTGCTTCCCTCCCCCGCTTGCTCCTCCCCCCGTATGATCCTGATAAACCGCGATGTTTTCCACGCGTAGGTTCCGCTCCGCCAGCGCCCGTTCGAGCGAAGGCAATCCCGCCGCCAGCAGCGTGTGGGCCTCTTGACCCTGGACGTGAATCTCCGCGCCCACCGACCCTTCGTGCATAACGGCGTGAACTTCCATGGGACCCAAGGCGCCGGAGCGAAGTTCCACATGCATTTCCGCGCCACGGGCAGAGCCACTGAGCGCCGCCGACCTCACAATGCTGCCGGCGCCGCCGTCGTAATTCTGCCAGGCAGAAAGCGTTGTGGGCGGCTGGCTGGGAGGTGGCGCAGCAGGGGGAGCCGAGGCGTTGGCGTGGCTCACGGGATCGCTCGGTGCGTGGGCCGCAAAGAGATTAGCAGTCGGATCGGGGGCTGGGGTGTTGGCAATGCCGGGAGCAATTGGTATGACGACGGCGGGATTATCTCCTGCGGCCGTCCCGCTTTGTTGCCCGGATTTTCCTTGGCCACTCGGCGATGAGTCCGTAAGGTTAGAGTGGGTCCCACCTTCGCTTGAGTTGGTATATGCCGTGCCACTGGGCTGAATGCCGGTGGCTCCCGGAGCCGCGTCATTCTGCAAAGTTGTTGCCGTGGTGACAGATTGCGCGCTCGCGTCGAACTGCTGGAGTGGAACCGGGCTTGCGGAGGATGAAAGCGGGGCTTGCGCGCTTGCGGCCTCTGGCTCATTGCCCTTTTGCCAAGCCACCTCGGTCGACACGCTGCCAGAGACCCGAGCGGAGTGAAGGGTCACCTTCGCCGGAATATTCACCAGGTTTTCGGATTTGGGTGCAACCGGAATCTGGACTGAATTCCCAGCAGTCATGCGCAGATCGCTGCCCGGTGTGACCACTGTCACTGTAGCACTTCCCGTCGTGGACTTCTCCGCCGCCGGGGCTTGCTGTGATTCACTCCTGGAAACCTTAAGGTCCATTTCTGCGCCCGCAAACTTTCCCGGCAGGCTCGAAAATTCGGCCACCTCAGGATGATCGGTTGCGGGGACCACTGNNCTGCGAGTCGGACGCAGGAGCGGCTGGCGTCTGCGCGGGACCGACTTGTCCTAATTGTGGCCGTGAATCCGTGAAACTGGGCGATGCCTGTGTTTCCTGACGCGACCCGGACTCTTGCGCTGACCTTGGATTTGAGGTTTGCGCCTGTATCGATACGGACTGCCCCCCCCCAACCAGTTGTTCCACGGGCGGGTTGGGAAGGGAAGCGTTTTGAAGTCCTGGAACCCAAACCTGTGCGCTTCCGGGTTGGGGGGTGGCCGCGTCATGCGATTGCTTTTGCCCCGCCGTCGCGACAAGATCGCTGCGCTGATCAACGCCTTGGCCTCTCTCTGGCGTTGTGGATCTTGACACCTCCGCCTTTGCGGTTCCCGCCGGCCCGGCGCCTTGGCCTGCCCATGCTGACAATGGGCCGGGGGCTGCAGTACTTCCCATGGCTTCCGGAAGAGATAATGTTCCCGTGCTCTGGCTCGTCTCTCCCGCCGACGTGTCGAAATTCGAACTGAGATTGGACGGTGGAGGAGAAGTTGATTCTGCGGCGGTGGCCGGAAGGCTGGCTGGCGCGCTCACGGGTTGGGGGGTGGCCGTGTCGTCGGAGCGACTTTGTCCGGTTGTCGAAATAAGGGCACTTGACTGAATGGCGACCTGGCCTCTCGCGCGTGCAGTGGGTTTTGTCGCCTCTGCAGGGGCGGTTCCCGCTGGCCCGACACTTTTGCCCGACCATGCAGACAATACCCCGGGCCTCGCGACGCCCCTCATGGCTGCTGGGATGGAAACTGTTCCTGTGTTTGCGCTTGTCTCGCCCTCGGAGGCATTGAGACTCGTAGCGTAATTGGCCGGTGCAGACGATGATTCTGTGGCGGGGCTTTGGAAGCTGCCCGTGGGCGCCGCAGCCTCGGTGCTCAGGGCGACGGTCGGGGCGGGTTGGACGATATTGGTAACAAAGCAATTCAGGAAGATTCCCGCCATCGAAGTGGTATCGGAGGCGTTACCCGCTGTTCCTCTTTCACGAGGGGGTAAGGGAGATGCTTCGGGGCTGATCGAAGTCCCATCCTGAACTGAACTCGGTATGCTCGCAAGAGCCCGGCCGAGGGTTAAGGCAAAGGAGTCGCTCCCTGCGGGTGTGCCACCCAAGGCGGTTGGGGCGGGTAGCGATGGTGCTGCTGCGTTTGCGGTTTGGACCTGAAGGGTTTCCATAAAATCGTCAGCCGCATAATCGTCGGCCGTTAACCAAGAAGCATAAGCAACGCCAAACGCGGCATTGGGGCGGGGAAATGCGTTTTAAGCGTGGAACCCTTTGAGAATTAAAGTTTTTGGAGTCTTTGCCGAACTTAAGCGGAGTGGATGTACAGGGAGGGAAGAGTGTCGGGCCAGGAAAGGTTTGCCGACTGACTGGGCAACTCCTGATGCGTCCAGCAGGAGTTGCGGGCACAATAGCAACATAACCAACGGAGCCTCTAGCGAGAACTTAGGGCATGGGTGACCGTACCTCGGTGAGCAGGGGGCCGTGTGTAGGGGTAGCCCACGCTGACTCCTCCTCGCAGTAGAAGGGACCGCCTATCGCCGGTCAACTAGGACTGGGAAAATTGTCCGGCGTGGGTGATGAGGAACCGGTCGTCCATATGCTGTTGTTCGCGCCGGGCCTGAATCAACTGGTAGGCGGCAAGCTGGCGGTCACGGAGGTTTTCCAGAATTTTGCGCTGTTGCTGGGCCTTGCGAAATATCTCGAGTTGACGGCGGCGCAAATCCTCGAGCTTGGTAAGGTGATCGTTCAACGCGGCGATTCGCCGCGCGCGCGCCCGGTCGCAGGCCAACTCAAATTGCATTTCCATGGCATTCATGCCCTGGCGGAGCTTTACCTGAAACTGGCCCAAGGCATTGGTCCGATCCAGCTTCGCTTCATCCCGCTGCTGCTGCGCCCTAACTACTTCGCGGGAAATGACCTGAAGGCGTTGCCGCTCGCGCTGCTCGAAACTCTCGCGACAGCGAAGCACGGCTTGTAGTGAGAAGCGGAAGGGCATTGAATCACTTTATTTTGGATTTTAGATTTTGGATTGACCTGGTGCCTCAGCGCCGGAATCCAAAGGTGGCTCTCTGTGTACTCCGAGCTATTCAAACTCCACCACGGAGGGCACGGAGCGTCTCAGTGACCTCTGTGTTTAATCCTTTCTGGCCACAAAGGACACGGTGAGCCGGTCTTGGTTGCAGCACTGCCGCCTCGTGTTCGTTAGTCCAAAATGCAACATCTAAAATCCAAAATGGTTCATCCGCGCAGCGCTTGGAGGGCCGCCAAGGTACTGCTGATGGGCGCTTTTTCATCCCTCCGCTGCTGAAGAAACTTGTTTAACGCCGGGACAACTTCGATTGCCTGATCCAGAATCGGGTCAAGACCTTTTTGGTAGGCGCCAACCCGAATCAAATCCTCTGAGGCGGTATAGGCAGCCAGAAATCTTCGCAGCCGGTGAGCCTTTTCCAAGTGTTCCGGGCGGCAAACCACAGGCATCAAACGGCTCAGGCTATCGAGTATGGAGATGGCGGGATAGTGGCCTTGGGCGCCGAGGCGGCGATCAAGAACAATGTGGCCGTCAAGGAGGGCTCGAACCGCATCCACCAGGGGGTCTTGCTGATCGTCCCCTTCCATGAGCACGGTGTAAAAAGCGGTGATGCTGCCACCGTTGAAGTGCCCCGCCCGTTCGATGAGCTGCGCCAGTAAAGTGAACACCGAGGGGGTATAACCTTTTGCCGTGGGAGGCTCTCCCGCCGCCAAGCCAATTTCGCGCTGCGCCATGGCGAAACGCGTCAAGGAGTCGACGACCAGCAGGACATTTTTCCCCTTCTTGGCGAAATACTCGGAAACGGTGGTCGCCACCAGCGCCGCACGGATTCGCAAAAGAGGCGATTGGTCCGACGTTGACACTACGACCACTGAACGCTTTCTGCCCTCTTCCCCGAGGGTCCCTTCCAGGAACTCGCGCACTTCGCGGCCGCGTTCGCCCACCAGCGCCAAGACCGTCACGTCTGCGGCGCTTCCGCGGGCCATTAACCCGAGCAGCGTGCTCTTCCCCACCCCGCTGCCTCCGAAAACGCCCACCCTTTGCCCGCGGCCGCAGGTCAGGAAAGCGTCGATGGCACGCACTCCGCAGGCCAAAGGCTCACGAATCGAAAGGCGGTCCAGCGGCAAGGGTCCGAGAGCATGCAGCGGCCAGTACTCACGGGCGACGTAGTCCGGCCGCGAATCCAGGGGCTTGCCCACGCCATCAATTACACGCCCCAGTAACTCTTCCCCCACTCGCAGGGTTGCTCTGGCGCCCCAAGTTGCGATGCGGTCCCCATAGCGAATGCCGTTCAGCCTTTCCAGGGGCATGGAGAGGACGGTGCTGCCACGGAAACCCACCACTTCTCCCGGGTGAGATTCGCCGCCGGGTCCAAGAACCTCACAGCACTCGCCGAGGGAGCAGAAGGGCCCCTCCGATTCCACAATATGTCCCACCGCCTTGGTGACCCGGCCATACCAGCGCGCCGTGGAAAGGCTTTGCAGGCGCTGGAAGTATGGGGCTAGTAGGGAAGGATTATTCATAAAATCTAGTGACGAGTGAAAAGTGACGAGGGAAGGGCAGACGCTGTCTTTTTGCTTGTCACTTGTCGCTCATCACTCGTCACTGCTCTTTTGGTCGCTGTGCCAGCAGGTCAAAAAAGCCCTGCTCGATTTCCTTGAGTTGGGATTCCAGCGTCAGGTCGGTCGAACCCAATTCGGTTTCCAGCATGCAGTGCCCAGTCCCGAGGGTGGGATCTCCTATGAGTTCAGGAAGCGCCTGTAGGTCATTCTGTTGGGCGAAGAATGCCTTCCAAGCCTGAACCTGGTCGGGGTGAACCCTCAAGCGCACCCGTGTCCCCGTGCCGACGTTATCGAGCCCAACCCGCACGACACCGGCAAGAAGCAAAGGGTCAACCTGGGCTTCCCGGTGCNNTAGGTTTCTCGCTCGCGAGCGAATTCACGAACTGCGTGGCCCAACGCTTGCCTCTCGGCTGCCAACTTCTTCTCAAATTCTGCCACGCCCTGCGCCAACCCTTCATCCTTCCCCTCTTTTCGGGTGCGGGCTTCCCGCGCTCGAATCTGATCCTCGCTAACCGACGACGGACCGGTTAGATTGGCATCAGGAATCCAGAGGCGTTCCAGAGTGGTGGAGTTTCCGCCCGGCGATGACTGCTTCGCCCCGGCACCAGGAACCAACGGGGGAGGATACACATACGTGTGCGCGTTCGACTCAGCCACATGGGTCGGCGGTTTAGAATCAGACGACATAAGCATCATCTCCAAAGCTCTTCAGAGTAAGTTTGCCGTCTGCCTCGAGCTTGCGTGCCTGTTGCACAATATCTTGCTGGGCCGTTGCCACTTCCCGGGAGCGCACCGGCCCGAGCGCCTCCATGTCCTCTTTCAACATCTGAGAAGCGCGTGAAGACATGGTTTTGAAAACGTGGTTCTTCATATCTTCTGATGATCCCTTGAGCGCGATCGCCAGCGTCTTCTTGTCCAAGTGACTTAGTAGCTCGCGCATGCTGCTTTCCGGGACAGAAAGGAAATCTTCGAAGGTGAACATCAAATTGCGAATGCTGAGGGCCAGCTTGGGATCGTCCTGCTCAATGGCTTCCAAGATAGTTTTGACGCTTCCCGGCTCGACTCGGTTGAGCATTTCAGAGACGGCCTTGATGCCGCCATAAGCGCGGCGGTTCTGTTCCCCCAAGGCCTTGAGTTTCTTGTTGAGGACCAGAGCGATCTTCTGGACCATCTCTGGTGAGAACTGATGCATTTCGGCGAGCCGACGCACCACTTCCGCGCGTGTCTTTTCGGGCAGGAGCAGAATAACCTCGGACGCCGACTTCAGCCCCAGGTGCGCCAGAACCAGGGCAATCGTCTGCGGGTGTTCGCCTTCCACGAACATCACGAGTTGTTGGGGATCGGCCCTTTGCAGGGAATCCAGATTGGTGGCGCGGGCTTCCTGATAGTTCTCCACCTGCTTGAGCAGCGTTTTCGCCCCGTCCTCCCCGAAGGCTTTTACCAGCAGTGTCTTGGCATAATCAGCCCCACCTTGCGCGAGGTACTCCTCGGTCACCGTCAAGCGATAGTATTCCTGCAGGATTTGGGCGCCGGTTTCCGGAGAAATGTACTGTAGTTCCGAGATCTCCTCGGTAAGTATTTGCAGATCTTCTTCCGGCAAGTTTCTATAAACCAAACTCGCGGCCTCGTCGCCTAAAAGGACAAGGAGGATGGCTGACTTGCGAATCCCCGACAAGTTTTGACCCGGTGGTGCTTTGGCAGTTTCCGCCCCTGCCATTATTTACCCTCCTGCCGCATCCAATTTTGAATCAAACGGCTGGCTGCCGCGGGTTCCCTCTTGACCTTCTCAAGCAGGTTTTTCTTCAGCATGACGGCTTGTTTGGCTTCCATGGGAGAATCCCCCAACTGGGAGAGCGAAGCCTCAAGGCTGGCTGTATCATCGCCCTTGGAGACCGGGGCACCGGGAGCACCCCCAGGCAAAGCCTCTCGAGAATGTTTGGCCATTCCCAGTTGTTTGGGCAGCTCTTGGAATGTGGTCACAATCTGCCGCTTGATGGGACGCAGGACCAGCATGTAAACCAGTAAGAACAATAGGAGGAGCGCGCCATAGCGGATAACGTTGATCCACTTATCGACGATCGGCACGACACGCTCCGAGAGGGTTGGGGGCGCAGGAGTCTCCAGTGGCAAAGTTTGAAACGAGAGATTTTCCACCGCCACTTTGTCTCCGCGCGTGGAATCGATCCCGATCGCCGCTGCCACGAGTTCTTCGATCTGCTTCATCTCGTCCGGCGTTCGCTTCCGGCGCGTTTCCACTTTCTGGCCATTGTCATCTTTGGTATCCGTCGCGTCGTCCACCAGGACCGCAGCGGCAATGCGTTTAAGGGTTCCGGCGGGTTGCACCGAGTGACGGACGATCTTGCTTACGGCGAATGTCTTGCTCTCGGTGTGGAGGCCCTGCGACTCGGAATCGGCTGGGGCAGGCGGCTTCGCCGGAGGGGTGGGTTGCTTCCCCGGGATATTGGAGGTGGTTCCGGGCGTACCTTGCGCGCCGGTCTCGCCCACGCGCTCCTCAGAAATCTGGGAAGTAAGGACCACGGCGCCGTTCGGGTCGTAGGTTTCCTGCGTGCTGTCGCTCGCGGCGAGATCGTATTCCACCGTGACGTTGGCGCGAGTTTTTCCGGGTCCCACAACGGGTTCCAGGGTGGCGACGACCTTTTGCGCGAGGGCCGTTTCAAACTCCGCCCAAAACCGCGGCCGATTTACTGAGCCGCCTCCGCGCGCCAGGATCGGCATCCCTCCATCGGCATTAATCAACGTCACGTTTTCGGGCTTC
>PLWR01000265.1 GCA_003165615.1 Acidobacteriota bacterium
ATCGACCTCAAGAAGCACCGCGCGCTCTGGGAGGATTTCTGGGATGGCCTCGTGGCCGAATCACGCCGCAAAGAGAAAAGCATTCCCTACGAGCAATACCGGGCGAATCGCCTGAAGAGTCCTCATCCGCGTGGCTAAATTTTCCATCGACATCAAGGCATCTGCCCAGAAGGAGCTGGACGTGCTGGGCAATGCTTTGCGCGGGTCGACCGCAAGATTATGTCCCTTGCTGACAATTCCAGACCCCCAGGGTGCAAGAAGCTCAGAGAGTACAAAGACCAATGGCGCATCCGCGCGGGCGATTACCGCGTCGTCTATGTGCTGGATGACGCCAAGACGCTTGTGACCATTGCCCGCGTCGCGCACCGCAAAGAGGTTTACGAGTCCTGACGCCCAGGTCCCCGGTACGGCCAGCAATTCTTCATTATCCAATTCTTCCCGCCCACGGGTGCGGGCTTGCGCCCTGCTCATGAAAATGGTTACGCCCGCGGTACATCGGCTTTGCGGCCGCAACCCGCTTTGGAGTGCGGCATCTCGCTGCCGCTTTGCCTAACGCCCGCTTGCCGGCGGCTGGTTTGTTGTGCCACGGGCGTCCGAAGCTGTGAAAAAATCAGTTTGGGCCACGGATCAACACGGATTAACACAGATAAGTTCTTTGTTTTAATCCGCGCTAATCCGTGCAAATCCGTGACCTCGCATTTCTTTCACATATTCTCCCACCCTGACCGCTGCTCTGCTAGCCTCCAATCGCCGCAATGCGAAAAAGTCCACGGGCCCCCGAACGGCGCGGGGCAAAGCCTTTTCCCGGCTGAACCGATTGCGCGAGGGAATGCGTTCCCCGGAATAGATCGGCCTTCTCAAAGCGATGCTGAATGCTCCCCCGGGCGAAGTAGGGTTGGCGGCGCGGCCCTTCCTCTTGTCGCATCCCGTTGTTCATCCCCTGTTTATGGAGGCCGTCATGCTGATTGTCCAAGTGGAACGCGACCTCATCAGCGAACTCCGACAGAAGTACGAGAAGACGAAATGAATAACACATATTTCACGACGTTCGAAGCCGGAAGGTTATTGAAAACAAACCCTGAAGAACTTTCGGGCATGGAATATCCCCAGATGTTATTGAAACTAAGCTGGTTGCACGAATGACACGGAGATTTCCATTAAGTGATTTAAAAACATGGAGATGCGGGAAAACTCCGCGCCATTTTGCGGCGCAGCGGCGGTTTTTTCGAGCCAAAGGGCGGCGGAATGGCGGGCGAGGCACGACCCTGGGCCGCCCGGTTTTCCAAAGTTTGTGGAATTGCCTCGAAGCCGCGGGATGTTATAGTTATGGACGCGCCACTTGAAGATATCGATTGAATTTTGCTGAGAGGGACACAGGAACTATCTGAAATGCCTTGTAGCGGCGGGGCTAAACAATCTGCGGAAAAACCCTACAATGATGTCATCCTGAGCGCAGCGAAGGACCCCGGTAGTTCGCGGGAGTTAGTGAACAGAGCAAACTACGGGGGTTCTTCGCCCAAAGGTCGGGCGCAGAATGACAGTGCAACGAGTTTCTCCGCAGCCTTTAAAGCGCTGCCCTTCCAAACCCGTGGTGAAAGGTGCAGGCCCGGCTCCCCTTGCTGGCGGCTTTTTCTCATCCTGCTTTTCTTCCTACCTTGCACGGCCCGAGCGGCCCAACCAATTCATTACGTGGTGGATTTGACCGCGCCGGAGACGCACCTGGTGCAGGTCACTATGAACATACCGGAGGCGGGCGCGGGCACGGAGATTCAAATTCCCGCCTGGAACTGCCTCTACCAGATCCGCGATTTCGTGAAAAGCGTGGAAGATCTCAACGCCGAATGTGATGCCCAGCCTGTGGATTTGGATCGCGAGGACCTGAACACCTGGCGCGGACCAAACCGAAAGTGCGGCAACCTCACCTTTCATTATTCGGCTTATGCGGACTCGGATGGCCCCTTTGATAGCATCCTGGATGGCAATCACTCCTTCCTGAATCTGGCGATGGTTCTTTTCTATCTACCGCGTGAGCGCCAGCGGGCGGTGCAAGTCAAGTTTCAGGTTCCCTCCGGCTGGAAACTGGCAACCCTCCTGGAAGGCGAAGGCCAGGAGTTCCAGGCCGCGGACTACGATGTGCTGGTGGATAGCCCGGTTGAGGCAGGTCATTTTGAGGAATTCTCCTACACGCAAGGTTTTATTCCTGCCGGTACATCGGCGGGCGAATTAAAAAGCGCCACCATCCGCGTGATTATCGATGCTGCCCGCGCCGACTATTCCGCCGGCCGCATTTTGGATTCCCTCCAGAGGATCACGGCGGCGGAAACTTCGCTGATGCAGGACCTGCCTTTCAACCGATACACCTTTCTGCTGCATTTTCCACGCGAGGGCGGATCGTCGGGGGGCATGGAACATCACGATGGAACGGCCATTTCCATCCCTGCCTCCGAGGTTCGCAACAACGAAGGCTATCTGGAAAGTGTGGCAGCGCACGAGTTCTTCCATCTCTGGAATGTGAAACGCATTCGGCCTCGGTCGCTGGAACCGGTAGACTACATCAAGGGCAATGACACGCGGGACTTGTGGCTCTGTGAAGGGGTCACCAACACTTACGCTGAGTTGACGTTGTTGCGCGCCGACCTGATCGATCGCAATACATTCTATGAGCGCGTCGCCGGCGCCATCCAGGTGCTGCAAAGCCGCAACGGGCGCCGCTTCCAGAGCGCCGAAACGTCAGGCCGGGAAGCGTGGCTGGAAAAATACTCCGACTACAATCGCTCCGAGCGCAGCATTTCTTACTACAACAAGGGAGAATTGCTCGGTTACCTGCTGGATCTGGGCATTCGCCACGCCAGCGCTAACCAGGCGGGGCTGGACGACGTGATGCGCCGCCTCAATCAGGATTTTGCCCAACGCGGGCGCTTTTACACGATCGCGGACCTCACGGCGATTGTGGCTCAACTCGCGCCGGCGTTTGACATGAATCGATTTCTCGCTGACAACGTGCGCGGAACGGTGGAGATCGATTACTCCACTTATTTGGGATACGCGGGATTGCGCCTCGCAACCCATATGATGGGAACACCTGTGCCCGGCTTCTCCGCCTCGCGGAATGCCGGCGGATTGCTGCAAGTGGATTCCNNATGCCGAGCGCGCCGGATTGCAGCCCGGAGATGTGCTGATGATGGCCGACGGGAACCTGCTGCCGGCGGCCTCCGAATCCACCTTGCCGAATTGGCGGCCCGGCCAGTCGGTGGAACTCCAGATTGCGCGGGGCGGCGAAACCAAGATCATCAAATTCCGCATCGGCGTGAACCAGGAAATTTCGATTCAAATTGAGGAAGACCCTCAGGCCGGCCCTGACCAGTTGCAGGTACGGGAAGGCTGGCTGAAGGGCGTTACAAAATCATCCCAGGGAAAACGATGATCCGCGCCATCGTAGTTTGCGTCGTCACTTTTTTGTATATCCTTGCCGTTGGCCTGCCGTTTCTGATTCATGCCTGGCTGACGAAGGCCACGGACAAGCTTTATCAGTGTGGCATCACGGGAGCACGACTGGGGCTTTGGCTCTCCGGCGTCCGCCTGGAGGTTCATGGCCTCGACAAGATTCCCCACGGCCGCGCCGCCCTCTACATGCCTAATCATCAGAGCAACTGCGATCCGCCGGCGGTGATCTCCA
>PLWR01000083.1 GCA_003165615.1 Acidobacteriota bacterium
TGGCGAATATCGGCTTCCGTCATCCGATCGCTCCGGCAGCCTTCTAGCGCAAGGGCTTCCAAGGTGACCCGCCCAAGGTTCTGCCCGGAAGAAGTAAGGACGGCCGCCAAATCGTGTGGAATCTCAATCGTAACATTCATCGGAACTTCCTCATTCTTGGTATAACCGTTTTCCGGCCGGTGGACACGCCCAACTCATGTGCGCTGTCTGCGCTTCCTTTCCTGCTGCCCGCTGTCCCCTGATCTCCTCATTCCGTCCCGACGACCTTCGCCAGCCACTTCTTCACGTCCACTGCCGCGCGCCGGGGCGCGCCCTTCCATGACCAATCCATTACTGGGGCCTTAGAAAGTTGGCGGAAAATTTTGGTGCGCTGGGCTTCATCGGGTACGGTATCCATGACCTGCTTGCGAGCTTCGCGTAGAAACCGCAGGTAGCCGCGGTATTCGTGCCCCAGCGTCACCTGCAACTGCCTGCGCAGCCGGCGGGCCAGCGCCGGGCTGGCGCCGGAAGTGGAAATGGCGACCTGCAAGTCGCCTTGCGCAAAGGAGGCGGGCACAATGAAATCGGATGCGCGCGCATTATCGGCGGCGTTTACCAACGCCCCGATTGCTTCTGCATCCTTGCGGACGGCCCTCTGCGTTTCGGGACTGTCGGTGGCGGCGTAGACCAGTGTGGGTCGGACTCCGCGCGGGCCATCAGCTCGTGAGGACGCCGGTCCTTCCAGATCGCCTGTGCGGTAAGCGCGCGGGGTGAGCTGGATCTTTTTGCGCGCCGCCAGCAGCGCCAAACGTGGCGTCACCGACGGGCTGATGACGTGGACACTTGCTCCCGCGCGCAGGAGCGCTTTCACCTTGCGCTCCGCCATGGGTCCCCCTCCCACTACGGCGCAGGGCCGCCCCCGCAAGTCCAAAAAGATGGGATAATAGCGCATCAGCTTGACACACCCCCGGCAAGAAGCCTAAGTTGGTTCAGCGAACACAGGATATCATGCCGGTGATTGCCGATTGATGATTGGTGATTTGTGATTGCCGGCCGCTGACCGCCGACAGCTATTTTGGCCTTTAACCTTTAAACTTCAGACTTTCTCATGCCTAACCTTCCTCGCATCGTAATTCTCGGCCGCCCCAACGTGGGCAAGTCCACTTTATTTAATCGCCTCTGCAAGCAACGCCGGGCGCTGGTGGGCAATGAACCCGGCATGACTCGTGACCGCCTGTACGCGCGCGCCGAGTGGCTGGGCAAACCTTTTGAAGTCATCGACACCGGGGGCATTATCCCCTCGGACAAAGAGCTGATCCCCATTGAGATTTATCGCCAGGCTCAGGTGGCGATTGAAGAAGCCGCGCACTTGATTCTCATGGTGGATGGCCGCGAGGG
Organism: Acidobacteriota bacterium; assembly: GCA_003165615.1. The sequence continues at coordinate 1,378 of PLWR01000083.1, forward strand.
CGTGGTGCCGCTCGATGAGGAGTTGGTGCAACTCCTGCGCCGCACGGGAAAGCCCCTGACCGTCGTTGTCAACAAGGTTGACGCGGAGCAGCACCAGCCGCTGGCCGGGGAATTTCATCGGCTGGGAATCAAACATATCTTTCCCATCTCCGCCGAGCACGGCCGGGGGCTGGAAGATTTGCTGGACCATGTGACGAAGGGATTTGCCCATGACGCCATCGTGGACGAAGAAGCTCCCCGGCCCCGCAAGAAGGGTCGGTCCGTTCCCCCCGCTCCGCTGGAATCTGAAACGCAGGGCTTGTCACTTGGGGGCAAGAGTTCTGTTGATCCGATCACCCGATCACCCGATCACCCGGTTTCTGATCCCCCGATTCCCGATCGCCCGGTCACCGGATCGCCCGAGAACCCGATTCATGTTGCCATCATCGGCCGGCCCAACGTGGGAAAATCCACCCTGCTCAATCAACTGCTGAACGAAGAGCGCTCCATCGTTTCGGCCGTGCCGGGGACGACGCGTGACGCTGTGGACGCGGCGTTGGAGGCGGACGGCCTGTGCTTTCGCTTTGTGGATACGGCCGGCATCCGCCGCAAAGGCAAAACCAAATTATTGGCGGAAAAGCTCAGCGTCATCCAGGCGCGCAAGCATCTGGAGCGTGCCGACGTGGCGCTGCTGATTCTGGACGCCCAGGAAGGCGTCAACGCGCTGGATACCCATATCGGCGGATACGCGCATGAAAGCCGCCGCTCCGTCATTATCGTGGTGAACAAGTGGGACGCCATTCCGAAGGGCCCTACCACCACCCAGGATTTTGCTCAGGAAATTCGCGATCGTTTGAAGTACCTGGATTACGCGCCCATCGTTTTTATCTCCGCCCTGCGCGGGCAGCACTTGGGGAATTTGTTGCAGGCTATTGAGAAAGTCGCCCAAGCCCGCCAACTTCGCATCAGCACTTCGGAGATGAATCGATTTCTGGCGGAGGTGGATTTCGACCGCGCTTCATCGCCATCCGGTAAGCCCACCCGGCTTTACTATTTGACCCAGGCAGGAGTGGCGCCGCCCATCTTCATCGCCTTCACCAATCGCTCCGGAAAACTGCATTTCTCATTTGAGCGATTTCTTGAAAACCGCATCCGGGAGGAATTCGGCTTCGCCGGCACACCCATCGTGATCAAGTCCAAAGCGCGGAGGTAATTCCTGCATCAATGAGGCGGGGCGAAAGATCAATTTCTAAAGGAAAGGTTACCACAGAGTAAGCGCCCGCTTTTTTGTTCCCCCCTCGGGCGGACGCAGAGAGCAAACTCCATGCCTTGCGCGGATTCTGTTCTTTCCCGCAGCCGGTGAGATAGCAAGCTGCTTGATTGTACTGGTCAGCGGGAACATTTCCATTTGCACGCCCCGTAGGCGTGGTCTCCTCGTTATCGGGCGCTACCTCGCTCTGCGCCAGCGACCCGAAGCGGTGTAGGGGCGCTTCGCGAAGCGCCCACCATGGCGCGCGATGGCCGATGCGGGCGGTTCGCGAACCGCCCCTACCAAACCTGTTGGGCTGCGGGGTGGTAGCGAGGTAGCGCGACCTGCTTTGTAGGTCCGCGGTTCTTCCAAGCCTGTCCAAATTAGTCGAGCGATCATGGTGTTTGATGGGGCTTCGCCCACTGCTTTGCGGAAAGGCTCTGCCTTTCCGGCCCATCGCTCCCTTTTTCTCCTCATCCGCGCCGCCGCGCCCCGATGTATCGGGGTGGCGGCGCGGATGAGATTGGTAAGGAATTTCCGGCAACGGAAAGGCGGAGCGTTTCCGCATAGCAAGCGGCGGAGCCGCAGGTCGTGCCTCGCCGAACGCACCGTAATTTGGACAAGCGAGGTAGCGCGACCTGTTTTGTAGGTCCGCGGTTCTTCCCCCCAGCACCACGAAAAGCCGCCGACCTTGGACCGCAGGACGCGCTACCTTGCTCTGCGCCAGCCACCCGAAGCGGTGTAGGGGCGCTTCGCGAAGCGCCCACCATGGCGCGCGATGGCCGATGCGGGCGGTTCGCGAACCGCTCCTACCAAACCGGTTGGGCTGCGGGGTGGTAGCGAGGTAGAGCCGCCGCCTTGCGACCCGGAGTAGGGACTGTTCAAAGAGGGGACGCATACATTAAGATCAATGCATGCCACCCTGTTGTGGTTGGGTTTCCCCGCAATTTTCGGTAACATGGCCGTGCCGTCGCCGTCTCGACATGGGCCTGCGTCGTCAGGGCGGAGGGTCGGCGTGCGGCATGACAGGTGAAGACCCAAGTCTAGTCACGACATATTGTCAGTTTCATGCTTGGAGCAACGCTGGTTGGGACAATTTGTCGGAAGCGCGGCCTTCACGGACATGCGGTTCCCCTGCGCGCAAAGTTGCTTATTGGCGGGGATGTTTGGTTTATCCACAATGCACTTGGGGGCAGGTCATCCCCACCCCCAATTTTTTGGAAATTTTGAAAATCAATTCCCGAATTTTTTGCGCGGCGAGGAGCCGTGCGCCACGGTTGGAAAAGAGGATGGGAAATGGAGAATCTCAATCGTCGTCGTTTTCTGCAAGTTTCGGCAGCCGCGGGCGCCGCAGGACTGATGCCGGCTATTTCGGCAGCGCCGGCGAGCGCTGCCGGCAAGCCCTTCCGGTTGGGAATCATCATGGATGTTTCGCAAGATGCGGAGGCGGCTTTCAAGCGGGTTCATGATTTTGGTGTTCCGACGTGCCAAGCGCAAACCGATGATTTTTCGGATGGGGTCTACAGCGCCCTTAAAACCGCCATGGAAAAGTACGGCCTTGAGGTCACGGCCATTAATACTTCCGGTGGGCCTCCTAATGAATACACCTTTTACGAGGGCCCCCTGACCATCGGCGTGGTTCCCCGCAAGTATCGCCAGCAGCGAATTGATAACTACAAGCGCGCCTCCGATTTCGCCAAGCGGCTGGGCGTGCCAGCCCTCCACACGCATTATGGATTTATCCCCGAGAATCCAAGTGATCCTGAGTATGAAGGAGTCGTCGGCGCGCTCCGCGAGGTGGCCGCGCACATCAAGGGTAACAGCCAAATGATGCTCTACGAGACTGGGCAAGAAACGCCCATCACCATGCTGCGCGCCATCACCGACGTCGGCCTTGATAACCAGTTTGTAAACCTGGATTGCGCCAACCTGATTCTCTACGGGAAGGGCAATCCTCTGGACGCGTTGGATGTGATCGGTCACCTGGTGCGGGGCACGCACGCCAAAGACGGACTCTTCCCCACCAACCCCAGGGAACTCGGCCAGGAGGTGCCCATCGGCAAGGGCAAAGCCAATTTTCCCAAGCTGATTCCACGCCTGAAAGAATTGGGCTATACCGGGCCGCTCACCATCGAGCGGGAGATTGCCGGCCCCCAGCAGTTCGAAGACATCAAGATGGAAAAAGTCTATCTGGAAAGGCTGGTCGCTAAACTGGGGTAATTGATCCTCCGGCTATTGCGGCAGACCGGTGCTATCCGTCAGCACCCGCAGGGTGATAGTGCCGATCACGTCCCCGCGCGATTCCGCTCTCCAGTGCAGTGTTTGCCATTCCGGCTTCGCTGTGGAAGCCGCTTCGTAGACGGCTTGAACCGGGTACACCTCGTGCGGATGCACGGGGTAGCGTGCCGTCCCGTAGAGTTCCTTCCAGCCTGCCGGCAATGTGGATGTGATGTCCTGTTCCTAATCCGAATTCCGTTTTGGCCTCCGGCATTTCGTCGCCGTCGCAATCGTCAATCTGCTGGAGTGCTTAGGGCGCGACACGGCTCATATAGAAATCGATGAAGCTCGCCGGATTAGTTTCGAGCGCGACGGTGGCATTCGCCGGCTTTCCCTTTACGGATCGCGTCATGCCCTGGGCGTTGATCTCTATCGCCAGCGGCCGGCTCTGGCAAAGCGCGGGATTGATAAGCAGCGCCACCGCCATGGGATCATGCAGGGTAGGAGTGGGCTGGTTCCAAAGGGCAAAGAGAGCGCGCAGCGCATCAGCCATCGGCGTGTGGAGCGCAAACAAACGCTGGCGGTGAGGCTCGTCGAGCTGAAGTCTGGCCGTCACATCAAGCGGCGCCATCAGGATGGGGATGCCGGACGTAAACACCGTTTGGGCCGCAGCCGCGTCGGCGGCGATATTATACTCTGCGGTGGGCCCGGAACCAGGGTAGTACCCCCGCGCGATTGACCCGCCCATCAACGCAATCCGTTTAATTTTCTTTGACGCTGTCGGATCCTGCTTTAGTAATGCGGCAACATTGGTCAGTGGTCCGATGGCAACCACGGTAATTTCTCCGGGCTCGCGGTCAATCTCCGCTTTGAGCAAATCCACGGCCTTTTCCGAAAGCAGCGAAGGGCTGGTGAAGCCATCAGCCCAGCGGGTCTGCTCGGTCGAAAGCTTCCCGCCGGGTTCGCCTGCCGCCACGGGCACCTCCCGGCGCCCCGCTTCCCAAAGCATCCTCGCCGCCAACCGCGCACGGGCTTGCGTGTCGCCGGTTACGGTTGTAACGGCTCGAAGGTCCAGTTCCGGGCTCGCGAGGACCAGGGCAAGGGCAAAAGCGTCATCAATATCGCCACCAATGTCCGTGTCGAGCACGATGGGAATGGGCCGAGGCGTTTCGCGGGCGCTGAGACACGCGGCTGCGAACAGCAGTGTGGCAAGTGGCAGTAGTGCAAATTTCGATTTAGGTATCATCATAGTCACCAAGGGGCGCTGATGTAGCGCTGACCTTGAGGTCAGCACTCACACACCGGCCTAGTGGCCGGTGTTACACAAGGTGCCGACCTCAAGGTCAGCGCTACACGTACGGTGGATCAGCCATTTTTCTGGCGTCTGAGGAAACTGGTCACGGCACGTGCCGTGGGCATCGCCGGTTGTGCCCCCATGCGTGTGACGGATAAGGCCCCAACTGCGGCGCCAAAGCGCACGGCCTCCTCCAGGGTCTTTCCCTGCATCAAAGCTACAGCCAACCCGCCGTTGAAGGCATCCCCAGCGGCCGTGGAATCGACCACTTTTACCTTGAAAGCGGGCACCATTTTTCCTGGCTCGTTCGCCCCAGCTACGTAAGTGCCGTTGCTCCCCATCTTAATAATCACGTTGGCGGCACCCTGGCTTTGCAGGGTTTGGGCGAACTCGGCAACGGAGTTGAGATTCAGGTCGCGGCCGTGGATGTCACACAGCGTGCAAGTCTCGCTCTCATTGGGAGTCAGGTAAGTCACTTGACGCAGCATCTTGCGGGGGATTTGGCGCGCCGGGGCCGGGTCCAACATCAAGGGGACCTGAATACGATGCGCGGCGGCACAGAGATACTCTACCGTTTCCATGGGAATTTCCAGTTGCGCGAGAATCATCCCTGCGGATCGCAGCGGCGACAGGGCTTTTTCCAAATCTCGTGGCAGCAGCCTGCCATTCGCCCCCGGAACCACCGTGATACTATTTTGTCCTTTCCGGTCAAGGGAGATGAGCGCCACGCCAGACGCCGTGCCTTTCGCCGTGGCCACCGCGCGCACATTCACTCCCGCCGCCCGCAGGCCATTCCGCAAGCGGCTTCCAAACTCATCGTCTCCCACCTTCGCCACCATGCTCACACGGTATCCAAGCCGCGCTACGGCAACGGCTTGATTAGCGCCCTTGCCACCCTGGAACATTTGAAAATTGCTGCCCGCCACGGTCTCGCCGGGCACCGGAATTCGCTCCGCAGTGCAGACGAGGTCGAGGTTAACGCTTCCCACAACAACGATTGGTTTAGGCATCTGAATACCTTACCATTTAACGATAGGCGCCACGGCAATGCAACTAAGCCCCAGGATAAAAAACAGGAACATCAGAGCCACCAGCCGGCGGACCAGCGGCGGCGCCCCGGCAAATTCCTTCCAAACGAAAACACCCCAGATGGCTGAGACCATGGTGGCTCCCTGCCCAAGAGCGTAGGCCGCGGCCGGGCCTACCATTTGTGCATACGAAGCGGCAAAGTTGGAAATCGTCCCCACGCCCCAGATGGCGCCGCCCAGGATTCCCCAGAGGTGTAACACACTCTTGCCATGAAAGTAATCGCCCATCCCCACCGGCGGGCCGGAGATCGGCTTGCGCATGAAAAGGAAATTGAGTGGAATGGAACAAGCGAGCACCCCGATGGCGAAAACAAAAGCCACGGTGTAAGGTCCCAGATGGTTCGCGCCGGTGGTGGCCTTGGCGACGAAGGGATAGAATAACCCCATGCCCACGCCCGCCAGCAGGCTGATCACGATGCCCCTGGTGCTGATCGTCAGGTCCTTGACAAGCTTGCGATAAGCCAAGGCGTCCAGAACAATGGCCACACACACCAAAAAGATGCCGCCGAACAGCAGCAGAGGATTTCCCTTCGGCGTGATGATGTAGTTCAACACCGAACCAATCACCAGCGCGAGGCCAATGCCGATGGGGAAGGCCACGGCCAGTCCGGCGATGGCGATGGCCGCTACCAGAAGGATGTTCGCGAGGTTAAAGACCACTCCTCCCAGAATCGCCAGCAACAAGTGGTGGCCATCGGCCGCACGCAGGTTCGCCAGGAAGCTGTCTGGGCTCGTCGGGTCGGTGCGGCCCAGCGTGAAGCCCATCAATAAAGAAACCAGCAGAATTCCCCAGACGTAATCCCAATAAAACAACTCGAAGCGCCAGCCCTTGCAGAGCTTCTGCGTATTGGCCCAGCTTCCCCAGCAGATCATCGTCAGGATCATCATCAGCAGCGCCAGGGGGTAAAGTGTTGGTATGAACATGGCCTTGGATCTCTTTTCAAAGATTCTCAAATAATATAAAACGTTATCGTGGCCTCAAAATGCTGTTTCCCCGGAAGCCACGGTTCTGTCCGGCGCTATCCCGAAGGAAGATGCTTACCCGATAAGCTTCCGGCGGGAGATCAAGCGTTTTGGTCACAAGAAGGACCTCGCGGGGATCAGCGGGTTGAAGGGCTTCCTGTTTGATCACTTCTCCCTTTGGGCCACGCGAGATGGTGCCCGGGCCATCGCTCCACGACTCCACGGATGCACCGTCAGGGTATTCCTAGCCTGGAAAAATACTTGATGTTTTCAATATAAGCAATATTCTTCTGGCCGTTCACCACGGCAAACCAGCCGCGGCTGGAATCCGCCGCGATCCGTCCTACCCGGTACAAGTAGTGAATTCGCAGCATGCGTCCACCGTCGATCACTTCATAGCTCGGGTGCCGCACGTCACCGTAGTAACTATAGTACCCCTGCGGGTACTTACTGTGCGGGTTCAAGGGTGGGCCCAACAAACTAATAAACCGACGCCGGGAGACTTCCCATATTCTGCGCATCCTTTTAGAAGTTTGGGCTATTCACTCGTTGGCCGCTCAGGTGGCTTTTAATGGCAAATAAATCAGTGGTCGTTCAGCAATGAAGTTACTCGCAGCCGTATGGGTTTGTTCAAGCCAGCGCACCTGGAAGGTAATTCCGATTCCGCTCGACGAATTTGTTAGGCTTGACAGGAATGAAGAATCCGTAAGTTGCAGATGCCACGTAGCCAACTTTTGCTCGCGCTGGATTACGACATTTAGAGAAAAACGTCCGTGGTCCGTTGTCAGTAGTCAGTTGCCCATTGTTTCGATTGGGATTGGACAGCGGCGGGTAACAGTGCTTGGCCGCGCGCATAATTCGCCTTTTTCTGCTCCGGGCTACTCGCCACGGGTTTTGAAAGGGCGGAGTTAATTTGAATTTCCTGCCCTCTCAGCGAGGCGAGGGAAGAGGCCCCGCTTCTTACCTCACGCATAGCCGCCTTCGGCCACCCATCGGGCAACAATCAACTGGCCACGGACAACGGACAACGGATAACGGACTTTCCCAATACAAGCTATAATCTCCCCCATGCGACCGGAATTCGCGGCATTAGGATTTGAGGATCCCGGCAAAGCCGCCGGCAACCTGGAGCGCCTGGAGGAACAGTTGGCGCCCACGCTGCTGACGCCACTGGCTTCCCTGCTCTCCCAGTCGCCTGATCCCGACGGGGCGCTGAACCTTTTGGAGCGGTATGCTTCCGGCGCGCAACCGCAGGTCCTGGGGGAGCTGGCGCGCTACCCCGCCGCCCTTTCCTACCTCATTGCTATTTTTGGCTACAGCGGATACCTGGCAGAGACTCTGCTTTCAGAACCGCAGTTGGTGGTGCAGTTCGCGCGCGACCGGAATTTCACCAAGCTGAAATCCAAAGAAGACCTGATGCAGGACTTCGCGCGGTTTTCCACCACCAATCCTGACCCGTGGCTGGCGGCTTTGCTGGCACACTTCAAGCGGAGGAACTACCTCCGCATCGTGCTGAAGGATGTGCTTCGCCTCTCGACGCTGGGGGAAACGACGTTGGAGCTTTCCACCCTCGCGGATGTGATTCTTGCCGATGCCTACCTGTTTTGTGACCGTGAGCTGGAAAAGCGTTATGGACAACCGCAATACCGCGACGCGCAGGGCCGCATTGTGCGTGCCGGGTTCAGCATTGTTTCTCTCGGCAAGCTGGGCGGAAACGAGCTGAACTACAATTCCGACATCGATCTGCTTTTCCTTTACTCCCACGATGGGGAGACGGCGGGGGGTAACGAGCGCGAATCGATTATTACCAACAAGGAATACTTTGTGCATGTGGCGCATGGCATCACCCGCACCATCACCCAGGCAACGACGCAGGGCGAAGTCTTCCGCGTGGATCTGCGGCTGCGCCCCGAGGGCGAGCAGGGCGACCTCGCGATTTCGTTGAATTCCGCCCGCGAGTATTACGAACACCGGGCGCGCGATTGGGAATTGCAGATGCTCATCAAGGCACGCCATTCCGCCGGCGATCCCAAGCTGACGCGCGACTTCCTGCGCGGCGTGGAGGAGTATGTTTACCGCTCGCCCGGGGATTTTGTGGCGGTGGAAAGCATTCTTCTTTCCCGCGAAAGGATTTCCAAAAAGCTGCGGGAAAGCCGCGGACAGGCGATTGACGTCAAGCGCCATCGGGGCGGAATTCGCGACATTGAGTTCCTGGTGCAATGCTTGCAACGCCTGCACGGCTTGCAGGATCACTGGGTGCGGTCGGGAGGAACCCTTTTCGCCCTGCGCAAACTCAACGACAAAGGGTGGCTTTCCAATCGCGATTACGCCGCGCTGACCTCGGCTTATGAATTCCTGCGCAAGGTGGAGCACCGGGTGCAGATGGATGCGGGCCAGCAAACGCACCGGCTTCCGGCGGACCCCGTGGCGCTTGATCGGGTGGGCCGCCGCACCGGGGTAGAGGCTGGCCTGGGCGAGAACCCGGGCGAAGTCCTGCTGCGCAAAGTTCGCGAAGCCTTTGCGGTGGTAGATGAAATATATCAGCACGTGATTCACCCCGGCGACACCGCAGTGCCGGGAACTGCTTTTGAGCTCAAGCCTGCTCCTACGCTGCTGCCGGATGCCGGGCGCCAGTCATTTGACTCGCTGCTGAGCTTCCTGGATGTT
>PLWR01000366.1 GCA_003165615.1 Acidobacteriota bacterium
TCACCTCAGCCGATTTAGGAATTGCGTCTCCGTTGAGCAGCTTGTTCCCTAGCATGCCGACATTGTCCTTCACCAACATGTTCACGCTGGGGCCGTCTCCGCTTGGCATTACGTATGCTGCGACCAACACTTACCCCGTCAGCGATACGATGACGTGGACGAAGGGCCGGCACACCATCAAATTCGGTGGCGAATACAAACGTCAGGAATTGGATGCCCCCTATTTCGATGTATTCCCCAATGGCGAACTGTTCTACCTGGGCGCGCTCACTGGCAATCCTTTCGAGGATTTTCTAGCCGGGCTCTCTGGCCTGTCCGCAATCGGCTCTGGAACTAACAGCCTCCACAACCGCGCCAACGACTTTTCGGCCTTCTTCCAGGACGATTGGAAGGCGACGCCACGCCTCACGCTAAACCTCGGGCTGCGCTATGACTATTTCGGTCCCACCACAGAAACCCAGGGTCATTTTGTCGGATTCGACCCGTCGAAGGCCGTGACCACTCCTCTGCTAATACCAGGGCTAGGTTCGAATTGCCCAGCTGATCCGAGCACCTGCGGCTCGGTCGTCACGGGTGGCTTCGTCCAGGCTGGTAATGGAAACTTGCCTGGAATTCCCAAGGTCAGCGACGGCCTGGTGAATTCCAATTACAAGAACTTCGGGCCAAGGATGGGCTTCGCTTACCTACTGACGGACAAGGGCAACATTGTCCTGCGCGGCGGTTACGGAATTTTTTACGACCGGCCGAACATGCGGTTGTATAACAGCCAATTGTTCAACATGCCTTATGAAATGCTGGCGACTGCGCTGTTCACCCCCAACGAAAACCCATTTGTGCAAGTTCCACTACCCAGCCAGTTTCCGCTGACTATCAGCGGCAACCCCGGCATCTTTCCTTTTGGAGGATATCCGGCGTTCCTGCCGTACACATCTTATTTTGTGGGTCCCACAGTCGCTCCAATTCCGGCCACGGGGCTCTATCCGGACCTGCATGACTGGAGCATTCCCTATGTGCAATCCTTCAACCTTGGGGTGCAAACCAGCTTCGCCAATAACTGGATGCTGGACTTGGGCTACGTCGGTTCCCTGGGACGCAAGTTTCCGCGCTTGTTCTCGTTCAGCCAAGCGGCTACGCCGGCGGCGACACTTGGACTTGTGCCAGGGTTCCCCTCCACGGCGGGCAGTCTAGGCGGACCTTTCTTCCCCGCGTTTGGCAATCTGACGGCTCCAGGACTGGGGAGCTTCCTGATGGAGAGCAACTCTAACTCCAATTACAACTCCCTGCAGGCGACTCTCCACAAGCGCTTCTCCCACGGGCTACAAATGCTGCTCAGCTACACCTGGTCACACTCGATGGACGACTACTCCGGGAGTGACGTCAGCGACGTTACACTGCTCCCCGGCGACATGGTCAATGAAAAGCACAACTATGGCCCCTCGGATTTCGACCGGCGGCATCGCTTCGTCGGGAGTTACTTATATAACCTGCCGGACGCTTATCATGGTGGCTCGGCTTTCGCGAAGAAACTGGTGAACACTTGGAGCGTGTCGGGAATCGTAACCTTGCAATCCGGCATTCCGTTCTCTATCTACGGCTCGGATTCCGCGTTCGAGGCAACCCAAGCCAACCTGGCGCCCGGCCGCACGGCCCAATCCGCTATCAAAAGCGGCGACGTGGCCGACCGCTTGACCGCCTATTTCGACACGAGCGCCTTTGTGTCACCCACAGCGTTCGGTGACTTCGGACAGTTAGGAAGGAACATCATAGTGGGACCGAAACAGATCGACACGGACCTCTCCATCATGAAGAACATTCCGGTCACGGAAAGCCAACGGCTAGAGTTCCGGGCCGAGTTCTTCAATCTGTTCAACAACGTGAATTGGGCCAACCCCATCAACATACAGTCCTCGTACAACTTTGGGTCCATCGTGTCGACCACCACGGGGCCCAGGGTGGTCCAGTTTGCCCTGAAGTACAACTTTTAGGGGGCACATGAAAGACACAGGTCTGCGCAGTAAGGTCGTCATCGTTACCGGAGCCGCGGCGGGCATCGGCCGCGCCACGGCCCGGCGGTTTTCGAGCGAAGGCTGCCGGGTGGCGGCATGGGATGTCAACGATGCCGGGCAGGAAGAGTTGTTGCGCGAACTGTCCGCGCTCGGCGGAGAGGCGCTCTTCCGCAAAGTCAGCGTCTGTAGTGACGCCGAGGTCCAGTCTGCCGTCGAAGAAGTTGTCGGACGGTGGGGCGGGGTTGATGTGCTCATCAATAACGCGGGCATCACCCGCGACTCGCAGTTCGTTAAGTGGAAGGATGGCGCCGTTGCCGGTACGATGACCGATGATGCGTTCGATTCGGTCATCTCGGTCAACCTCAAAGGTGTCTTCCTTTGCTCGCGGGCCGTCGTGCCACACATGATCCGCAAAGGCTCAGGCGTGATCCTCAACGCCTCTTCCGTGGTGGGTCTGTATGGAAATTTCGGGCAGACAAATTACGCCGCCACTAAGGCAGGAGTCATCGCGTTTGCCCGGACGTGGTCGCGTGAACTGGCAAAATACAATATCCGCGTGAACGCCCTCGCTCCCGGTTTCATCGCCACCGAAATGGTGCAGAAGATGCCGGAGAAGGTCATCCAGACCATGGTTTCGCACACGCCTCTGGGGCGCATGGGAAAGCCTGAGGACGTTGCCGAGGCCTACGTGTGGTTGGCCTCCGATGCGGCATCGTTCATTACCGGTACCGTGCTTTCCGTCGATGGCGGATTAGTACTGGGGACGTAACATACAGCAATTCAAGAGGACTTATTCATGACGCGTTACGCAACCATTGTCGCCACCGCCAGGTACGTGCCTGAGATAGAAGTGACTAATGACA
>PLWR01000657.1 GCA_003165615.1 Acidobacteriota bacterium
CGGAAAGGCGGAGCCTTTCCGTACAGCAAGCGGCGAAGCCGCAGGTCGCCATTCAATGGCCTGACCGTAATTTGGACACGTCTGACATGACCACGCCCGCTTGGCGGGCTTTCGGGCGCCCATGGCATCAAGTTAGCGCTTAGGGGAGGAAGCGCCCCGATGCCTCGGGGCGCTTCGATTGCTATGCAGGCATGACCAAGCCACGCACGGCTTCTACGATGCGTTTGGCGTCGGGCCGGTAAAAATTCTCCATGGGCGGAGCAAACGGAACCGGAATGTCCGGTGAGGCGACGCGCGTGACGGGCGCGGTCAGGTAATCGCTCATCGACTCCGCCAAGGTGGCCGCGATTTCCGCGCTCCAGCCGCCGCGCCTGGGGCCCTCCTGCACCATCACCGCACGCGTGGTTTTCATCACCGAAGCCTTCACCAGGTCCCAATCAAATGGAACCAAGCTGCGCGGGTCGATCACTTCGGCACTAATGCCCTCTGCCGCCAGAGTTTCCGCGGCCTGGAGCGCCCGGTGCATCATCAGGAGGGTGGCGACGATCGTGACGTCGGTCCCTTCCCGGCGGACAATGCCCTTGCCGAGCGGAACAATGTAATCTTCCGCCGGGATTTCGCTGGAAGCGTCAACCGCTCCGGCTTCCGCGCGCGCGCCTTTGGAGCCGTACAGGATTTTGTGCTCGAACATAAGCACCGGATTGTCATCGCGAATCGCCGCTCGAAGTATTCCCAAGGCATCATACGCGGTCGCAGGGCAGGCAATCTTGATTCCCGGCACGTTGAGGAAAAACGATTCCAGATTCTGCCCATGCTGGGCGCCGCGGCCGGTGGCGCCGACGGGAGCGCGCATCACCAGCGGCACGGTGAGCTTCCCTCCCGACATGTAACGCATCTTGGCGATCTGGTTCACCACCTGGTCCATGGCGCAGAAGAGGAAGTCTCCGTACTGGACGTCGGCGACAGGCCGCAAGCCCATCATCGCCGCCCCCAGGGCCACGCCAAAAATGCCGGCCTCGGAGATCGGAGTGTCGATGATTCGGCTTCGAAACTCCTGCTCAAGGCCGAGCGTGACGGTGAACGCCCCGCCCCAGCCGCCGCGAATTCCGATGTCCTCGCCAATGCAAAAAACCCGCGGGTCGCGGATCATCTCATCCCGCAACCCCTCACGCAATGCCTCCGCAATCGTTAACCGTGCCATGCTCGTTTGCACTCCTTACACCAAGAGATCTTCCAGTGCCTGCTCGGGCGCTGGGTCTGCCGCCGCCATCGCTGACTTGACGGCCGCCTCAATTTCCGCCGCGTCTTCACTGTCGGCTTTTGCCAGGTCATCCTCGGAAGCCAGCCCCTGCGCCAGCAGATAACGGCGAAAGCGCCCGATGGGTTCGTTCTCGAGCGCGTGCTTCCTTTCCGCTTCGGGCTGATAGTTGCAGGGATCGCGCCGCGAGTGGCCGGTGATGCGATAGGTCATACACTCCAGCAGCGTGGGCCCCTCGCCGCGATGGGCGCGGTCAATGGCGGCGCGCGTGGCCTCGTGCACCGCCAGCACGTCGTTGCCGTCAATCGTCACGCCGGGAATGCCGTAGGCCGCACCGCGGTCGGAAAGCCTCTTCACCCGCACCATGTCGAAAATGGGCGTCGATGCCGAGTAGAGGTTGTTTTCGATAACGTAAATGACCGGCACTGACCAGATGGAACCCATGTTCACGCCTTCGTGAAACGCGCCCTCATTCACCGCGCCATCACCCATGAAGCAGACCACCACATTCGCTTGCTTCTTCATCTTCATGGCCAGGGCCATACCCGTCGCCATGGGAATCGCTCCGGCGACGATGGCGACGGCGGGCGCCATGCCCTTTTCCAGGTCGCCCATGTGCATCGAGCCGCCTTTGCCCTTGCAACACCCCGTGATTTTGCCGAACAGCTCGTGCATCATCGATTCCACGCTCAGCCCGCGCGCCAGCGCATGGCCGTGAGGACGGTGCGTACTGGTAATAACGTCACCCGCCTGCAAAGCACTGCACACGCCCACGGCAATACCTTCCTGGCCGTTGTACTGGTGGATGGTGCCGGGCATCACGCCTTCGAGAAACAAAAACTTGACGCGTTCCTCAAACTGGCGAATCAGCGCCATCCTTTTGTAAAGCGATAGAAGAAATTCTTTGTCGTAAGTCATCCAAGCTCTCCCTATAGCGCCAAAATCCAACTTCTTCCAGTACCGCGAAAAAAAGATTTACCACCGAGGCACAGAGAAAAGCACATCTGATTGCCTGAGTAGAAATCACGCTTTTTTTGGATGTTGACCCACAGCCTTATCTCCGTCTGCTCTCCGTGACCTCTGTGCCCCTGTGGTGAAATTCTGTTTGGGGATGCGGCCGCGCCAAGCCATCACCCGAGATCTCCTGATTCCAGGACTTCTTTGACCTTGCTCAGAAATTCCGCCCCCACACGCCCGTTGATCAAACGATGATCCGCCCCCAGGGTGGCCTTTACCATGGGCCGGACTTCCACGCGGCCGTCCACAGCGACGGGCGTCCCCCGCACGGTCCCGACGGTCAGAATCGAACTGTGTCCGGGGAAGATAATACCCTCGAACGCATCAACGGGATACATTCCCAGGTTGCTCAAAGCCGTGCAGCCGCCCGCCATCTGTTCAGGCTTCAGCGAGCCGGCGCGAACGCCGGCGGAAACGGCGTCGATCTCAACTTGCAAAGTCTGAAGGTTTTTCTCATTCACATCGCGAATAACGGGCAGGAATAGATCGTTCCCGAAACCCACCGCCAGGGCGATATGAATTCCGGGTGTTTTGACCACGCGCTCGCCTTCCCACCGGGCGGCGATTAGAGGAACGGCGGCAATCGCCCGGGCAAGGGCCTTCAGAAAAATGGCATCAAAGCTTGGCCGCACGCCCTTGGCATCTTTATCACCCCGGGCTTTCACGGCTGCGGTCATGTCGATGCTGGCCGAAACGTAGAGGTGCGGGATTTCCTTCCAACTCCTGCTGACCGCTCGCGCTACGGCGGCCTGACCCCGAGAGGGTTGGTCGCCGGCCTCTTTCGGTGCGCTGGGCGTGGCGGTGCTTGCCTTGAGAACGTCCTCGCGCGTGATCACGCCGCCTGCGCCGGTCCCGCGGACGGCGGCAAGATCAACGCCCATCTTCGTTGCCAGATTGCGAACCATGGGAGAGACCCGCACCGGCGCGATGGGTGCAGCCGTAGATTGCGGCGCCGCCGGGGCAGCGGTCACTGAGGCGGGCGCACTTACCGCTGATGCCACCGGGTCCGGCACGGACTCACCCGGTTGCCCGATGTAGGCAAGAATTTCACCGTTCTGCGCCATGACTCCGGCTTTAACCACCTGGCGCAGCAACACGCCTTCCGCCGTCGATTCCAGTTCGGCCACGGCTTTGTCCGTCTCGATATCGGCAAGAACGTCGCCGCGCTTGACGCGCTGCCCCTCCTGAATTCGCCAGGAGAGCAGCTTGCACTCCTCAACGTTGGTTCCCATGTCGGGCAGCTTGATGGCAGCAGCCATGTTTCCTAACCTCTTTTCCTCATAACCTGTGGTTGCAGCGCGAGCGCACCCATCTTACACGATGCCGGCCGAAATGCGCTCAATAGGCGCCATACTTGTGGATCGCGTTGATCATGGCGACCAGATTATCGTGGGGGATATAATTCACAATGCTGTGACTGCTGCCGGCAACCCATCGCCCACCCGGCTTGAGCGCCTCCATGTGGTCCCGAACGTCGCGCTCGACGTCGGACGTGTTTCCCTCCACAAGCGGCCAGGTGATATCGATATTGCCGAAAAGCGTCAGGCGGCCCCCATATCGCTTTTTGTAATCCCGATAGTCGATGCCGGAAGGGTCCATGGGGTGGATGGCGGTCACTCCCATCTCCACAAGCATCTCGATGCCGTCGTCAATCTTGCCATCCGAGTGAAACATGATGGGAACCTTGGCCTCGCGAGCCGGAGCCAGGATGCGATCATAATGAGGCCGCCACGCCTTCCTGAAAATTTCCGGCCGCACAAAGAAGCCGGTCTTGAAGGCAAAATCATCCGCCGCAAAGACCACATCCACGCCTGCCTGCACCGAGCGGCGGACAACTTCCGCAAAGTAATCGGCCGAACGGGACATTAGCTCGTTAAAGAAGTCCTGGTCCTCCATGACCATCACCATGCAGTCAGTAAGGCCCACGACATATTCATACAACGTCTGGAAAATGGAGCCGCAAAGGAATACCACGCCAAATCCGGTACCCTTTGCGGCGGCAACGTACTCGCGAACGTATTTGATGCGGTCTTCGATGTCGGCTTCACCGGGCCAAATGATGCGGTCGAAATCTGCCGAAGTCTTGATGCTTCGGTCTATGATCGGCCGAATCGCGCCATCGGGACGACGGTGCTTGATGGGCGTCCAGATAGCCTCGAGCGCAATCACATCCTGCCCGGTGATCCGGCACAGGTCAATGTAGTCACGCGGAAACATGGGGCGGCAACCTTCCGCGGCTGCGACGCCCTTGGCAGGGTCGCCACCCACACCCAGCGTGTTGCCGGCGGACCTGCCGAGGAACGTCGCGACGTGCTGGTCCTCGATAAGGATCTCGAAGTGCGGCACCCGGTCGGTGCGTTCTCCGCGCAAGGCCGCGAGAAAGCGGTCCTTATGAGGTGCGCCCGCAAAGGGCTCGATCTTCATCACGGGTCGTCCCTCCTAAATGTTTAGAGCTTTGCGCACGAGTTCCGATGCGCCACAAGCGTCTCCGCGCTGAATGACCTCGGTGAAATCTTCCATCCCGACCCGCTCCACAGCCCGGAAGAATGCTGCCATCCACTCACGGCACTGGGTCGCTGCGCATACGCCGTCTTCCCGATAGGGGAAGATATCGAGCGTAAGCCAGCCATTGTACCCCACCCGCTTGAGCCAGTAGACGAGTTCCAGGTATTCCACCAGGTGCTGCGCGCCCAGGATCATGTCGTCATCCCAATTTCCATAGTTGTCATTCAGATGAAGGTAATCGAGCTTGCCGTAGCTCGCCAGCAAGGCGGCGGCCTCCGCGGCGTTTTCCCCGGCCGCCATGGAATGACCAACATCCAGCAGCACTCCCACTTTGTCGAGCCCCTGAAGGAGCAGAAGCACCTTGGCGGCCGAGGTCACGAAGCAGTGCGTGCGCGGCTCCCTGAGCTTGTACTCAACGAGTACGCGCACCTTGTCATTGTGACTCGCGCACGCGGCCAGACCTTCGCGAAGCCATTTCCAGGCCTCCAAGTAGTCGGCCTGGAAGCTGTAGTCGAATCCATCCTGACCCGGCCAGACGTCCACATAAGGGCAGCCCAGTTCGCCGCCCCAGTCCATGACCTTCTTGACTTCATCCACCGCGGCCTGACGCGTCTTCGCGTCGGGCGCGGCGATGCTGCCCTTGCCCCATTTGGCCTGGGTCCACAGGTCGGGAACCAGCATGGAAATCTTAAGTCCGCGGTCCTGAAACATGTGGGCCACGTCGCGGATGTTTTCATCATTAACATGCCAGTTGCCCACCAATTCCAGACCGTCGAGACCCTTGACCGTCGTCGCCAGGTCAAGCATCTCCGTCATATTCTTGCCGCCCCCGCCGTAACCACTCAGGCAGTAGCGGTCCGCACAGTTTCCAAAAGTAGGTAAGCACGCTCCGAATAAATGTTTTCCGATCATGAGAGCCTCCTCTTCATCATGGATTATGTCTTGTTCACGTTATCGTAAAAGCGCATCGCCTTCATGCCAGCAGCCCTGGCGGCATCAATTCCCGCCTCGGAATCTTCGATGACGATGCAGTTCGAAGGCTGAACTCCGAGCTTCTGCGCTGCACATAAGAAAAGGTCGGGGTGGGGCTTGCCGCGCTTGACGTCCTCCGCTCCGACCAACACATCCGCCTCGATTCCAAACTTGGCGAGAAGCGGAACCCAGGATTTCCGGGAGCTTCCGCTGGCAATCGCCACAGGAAACTCTGCGGATTTCAAGGCGCCGAGCAGACGGACGTTGCAATCAATCATCCCGGCGGCCTCCGTGTGCTCCTGAAACAGCTCGCGCTTTCTCGCATAGATCTTTTCCACTTCAACTTTCACGCCGGCTTTTTCAGCGAAATACCTGATCTGCTCTTGTCCGGTCATACCCGCCTGGGTATAGAACTGCGCCTTGTCAATGGGTACACCTGACTCCGCGAGGGCCTGTTTGTAGCACGCAAAGTGCGCCTCCATCGTTCTCAGCAGCACACCATCGACATCGAAGATATACGCAAAACTCACGCCCGCTGCTCCTAACCGAAAAGCTCCCTGATCACGCCGGTGATTTGGCGGAGCTGGGGTATGACCGCCCGTTCCATAACCGGCGCGAAGGGTATCGGCGTGTCGGGAACCGAGATCCGCCGGATGGGCGCGTCCAGGGAAAAGATGGCGTGTTCAGCCACCAGCGCGGATATTTCCGAAGCCACGCCGCAAGTCAAAACATCCTCGCTCACGATGACCAGCCGCGACGTCTTGCGCACCGAGCGGAGGATTGCCTCTTTGTCCAGGGGGACCAGCGTTCGCGGGTCGAGCACCTCGACATCAATCCCCTCTTTCTCAAGCTCCCGCGCCGCCTGCAGGGCCAGGTGCACCATAAAACCTGTCGCCACCACCGTGACGTCTTTCCCTTCGCGTTTAATGTCCGCGACGCCAAAGGGCACGGTGTAATCGTCCTCAGGCGCCGGCCGGAATGCCGCGGTCAGGCTTCCCACCGCCGTTGCTGCTTTCCCCCCGGGTGAGCGCGCCCCGTACAGCAGCTTGTGCTCAAAGAACATCACCGGATTGTCGTCGCGGATGGCCGTCTTCAAGAGGCCCTTGGCATCATAGGGTGTCGAGGGCAGCACCACCTTCAATCCCGGCGTGTGCATGAACCACGCTTCCAGGGATTGGGAATGCTGGGCCGCCCGTCCCACGGCTCCCACGGGCGCGCGGACCACGATGGGAATTTTGATCTGCCCGCCCATCATGAATCGCAGCTTCGCCGCCTGGTTGCAAACCTGATCCATGGCGCAGGCCAGGAAGTCATTGAATTGGATCTCCGCCACCGGGCGCAAGCCCGTCATCGCCGCTCCCACCGCAGCGCCCACGATGGCGGTTTCGGAAATGGGTGTGTCGCGCACGCGCTTCTCGCCGAACATCTCGAGCAGCCCGGCGGTCACAGTATAGGCTCCACCCAAAACCCCGATGTCCTCCCCCAGGAGAACGACCGCATCATCGCGCTGCATTTCCTCGATAATCGCCTGCCTTAAGGCCTGCGAGAGTGTGGCGGCTTCCATTGCGAACGCATCCGTCCTTCAAGCAAAAATGTATTGCATGTAATCATCAGGGCCGGGATCAGGGCTCTGCTCGGCAAACGCCACGGCCGCTTCCATCTCCCGGCTGACGTCCGAATCGATCTTCTCGAAATCCGCCGGGGATGCCTGGAATTTGGAAGTGAGCACTTCCTGAAACATGGGAATGGGGTCCCGTTTCTTCCACTCGGCTACTTCCTCTTTCGTCCGATATCCGGCCGGCTCAAACCGGGAATGGCCCATAAATCGGTAGGTTTTGCACTCCATCAAGGTCGGGCCGCTCCCCTGGCGCGCGCGGTCGATCGCCTCGCCGGCCGCATCATAAACCGCGAGCAGGTCCATGCCATCCACCACCATCCCGGGAATGCCATAAGCCGCGGCGCGGTCAGCGACATTGTCAATGAGCATAGTCCTCTTATAGTGGACAGAGAAGTTGTACAGGTTGTTCTCACACACAAAGACCACCGGGAGTTTCCACACCGCGGCCAGATTGATCCCCTCGTGAAACGCGCCCTCGTTTGACGCGCCTTCACCAAAGAAGACCACGGAAACCCGGCCCGGATGCCGCAACTGGCAAGTCCATGCGGCGCCGGTAGCAATGGGAATTCCCGCCCCCACGATGCCGTTGGCGCCCAGCATTCCTGCGCTGAAGTCGGCAATGTGCATCGAGCCTCCCATGCCCTTACAGCAACCGGTTTTCTTCGCAAACATTTCCGCCATGATGGCTTTGAGATCGACTCCCTTGGCGATGCAGTGGCCGTGCCCGCGGTGGGTGCTGGTTACATAGTCCTCCCGGGTAAGATGGGCGCATACGCCTATGGCCACCGCTTCTTCACCAATGTACTGGTGCATGCTTCCCGGCATGGGCCGCTTCATAAAGAGATGGTAGAGCTCCTCCTCGAACCGCCGGATGCGCACCATCTGCCGATAAAGCGAAAAGGCTTGTTCTTTTTCCACGTTACTGCTCTCTCTGCTCCTGATTGTTGCAAATCGGGTGACGTAACTATGCTCCGGCAAAGCCGGAGGCTTTACGGTGGCTGGCCCCTCAAAGGGGCCGGAGCGCCACCGTCGGGAAAAGACCCCTCATCCGACCCCGTCCCTCGGCCACCTTCTCCCCAAGGGAGAAGGTGAGGGATTCCCTACCCTCTCCCGTGGGGAGAGGGTGGCGGCCATGCGCCGCCGGGTGAGGGGTCTTGTGCCCGGCCCTCATTCCGGAACTGTCAAACTGCGACTGCCTCCCCGGCAGAGCCGGGGGATCTCCCAACGGATTAGACCCCCTCACCCCCACCCCTCTCCCCCAAGGGGGCGAGGGGAGAGGTAAATTGGGTTAGCACCCTCGCCCCCTTGGGGGAGAGGGTGGACCGCAACCGGCGCTTTCTTCAGCCGGGGCGGGCCGGGTGAGGGGGTTCATTCGTCATCACATTCTGCAAACCTCAATCCTCATCCTCGATCGCCAACAAGCGAACCGGGCAGGCATCGAGCCCATCCACGCTCAGGGCAAGCACCAGCAGCGTGAACTTCCGCTTCCGGAGCTGGTCAAGGTTGGTGGCGGACTCGATGACGGGAATCTGATTGTCCATGAGGATCTGATGGCCGGGCTGGTTGGGCACACCCTTTTTCTCAAATCCTGACGCGTCGCTGCCGAGCAACCCGATTTTCTTCTCGAGGGCCAGCCACTCGATCGCCTCGTAGGTCAAGTGCGGCCGGTCGTGCGAGTGCGGAGTCCCGTAGAACTGCGCGCAATTAAAATTGAACAACAGCATGATCCCCGGCTGGATTTCATCCTCAAAGACCTTGAGCTCAGGCAGGGTAATGGCCTCGCTGGTTTGCGCGTCCCCGGCTCGCTTGTGAGTGAAATCCAGAAGCAGGCAATCGCCAATTAGCCTTTCGAGCGGAAACGATCCCGCGTCCAACCCGTGGCGGTTGTGATGATAGGGGAACTCGATGTGCGTGCCACAGTGGGAGGACATGTGGATGTTCTGGAGGATGTACCATACGTCAGCGGCTCTCTGGTATTGCGGCAGGAGTTCATCGGTAAAATGCGTCTCCAGCTCCAGCGAGTATTCCTCCTTGCCGGGGTGGAGCCGATGGCTCAGGTCAACAATCCTTCCTCGAATCACGGCGTGCTACTCCTCTCACCATCGCGATGTGTAGCGCGGACCTGCTTTGTAGGTCCGCGGCTGGTCCTTGCCGCTACGGGAAGAACTCGAATCACTACGCCCTCCGCACGTCTGTTTTCATTCCCCCTCCCCTCGCCCCCATGGGGGAGAGGGGCCGGGGGGGTCACTCCGGGCACTTCCCTACCAGACGCAAGGCCTTGCCTGTTAGGGAAGAACCGCGGACCTACAAAGCAGGTCCGCGCTACTCCTCATTCCGGAAACTTCTCCACCATGCGCAAATACTGGTCAAAGCGCCGCTGGTAACGTGCCGTATCCTGCGGCTTATACTCCACCAGCTCCGAGGATCGGCGGATCACATCGCGCAATTCCTGAGGCGTTCTGACGATTCCTTTCGCCAGCGCCTGTACCATTACATTTCCCGCCACGGTTGCCTCGGAAGGTCCGGCCAAAACCGCGAGCCCCGAGGCATTGGCGGTGAGCTGGCAAAGAAGAGCATTCTTCGATCCCCCGCCCACCATGTGCAACACGCGGAAGGAGCGGCCCGACAACACGGCAATTTCATCGAGCCACCGGCGGTAGGCAAACGCCAGGCTTTCCATGATGCACCGGGCCGTTTCTCCCGGAAGGCGCGGAACCGCCTGCCCCGTTTCCGCACAGTATTGTTGGATGGCGATTTGCATGTCCTGTGGCGCGTGGAATCGTGGCGCATCGGGATTAATGAGCGGCCCGTTTTCCGGCGCCTGTGCCGCCAGCTTGACAATTTCGTCGTAAGAATATGATTCGCCCGCCCTCATCCATGCCGCCCGCACCTGCTGGAGCAGCCACAAGCCGATAATGTTGCGGCAGAGGAAGCGGCTTTGAATCGTCAGCTCGTTGAACACTCCGGCGGCATAGGCCCGCGGTGTGGTCACGACGTCCGAAGTCAGCGTCCCAACCACCGACCACGTGCCGCAGCTCAAAAAGGCCCAGTCGCTGCCCACACCGGGGACCGCCGCCACGGCCGACGCCGTGTCGTGCGTGCAAGGAGCGATCACCACGCCGCTTTTCAACCCCGTAGCTTCCCGCACCGATCCGAGCAATTCCCCCACCACCGTGCCGGGGTCCACAAGTTCCGGCAGCAGTGACCACGGCAGGTCCAGCCTTTCAACGATCTCTTCACACCAGGCATTGGTCACGGGATCGAGCAATTGCGTGGAGATGGCATTGGTTCGCTCGCAGCATTTCCGCCCGGTGAGGAAGTGGGCGAAGAGGTCCGGCATCATTAGCATCGTTGCAGCGTAATCAAGGACCGGATTCCGGGCGAGACGGAGGGATAGAAGTTGAAGGGAGGTGTTAATCGGGAGCAGCGCCATGCCCGTACGACGGAATAATTCCTCCGGGGAAATCCGCGACTTCACCTGTTCTACCATCCCGGCCGTCCGGCCGTCACGATAGTGAACAGGGTTCTGCAGCAACTCACCCTGCGCTGAGAGCAGCCCATAATCGACGCCCCAGGTGTCAATCCCAATCCCTTCCACTTCCGGGCCGTAACGTCGCGTGTATTCCCTCAATCCTCCCAGAATGTGGTTGTAAAGAGCCAGAACATCCCAATAGAGGGTTTCGCGCACCTGCACGGGGGTATTGGGAAAACGCGAAATCTCTTCCAGGGAGAGGCGGCCCTCCTGCAGTGTGCCCACCACGGCACGCCCACTCTCTGCTCCGAGATCGAAGGCAAGGAAGCGGTGAAAATCCATGATCTAAACCTCGAGCCCATTCGGCCGGCTCTTTCGAGCCGGCCGAATGGGGTTGCATTAGTCCAACTTCATCGGTTTGGGCTGATATTTAGGAGACACCCGCAGCCAGGGAGTCTTGGGGCGCTCGATATAACCCCACTTCTCGATGGCTCGGCGCAGTTCCTTATTTTCAGGCTTCTTCGCAAAGGTCAGGAAATCCTCGTTGGAGAGCGATCCGGCAATGGCCTGCTGCCATGACTTGGCGCCCGCAGTGTAGCCGTCCGGGTGTCCCAGCATTCCGCCACCCGAGGGAATCACGATGTCCGGGCCGTATTCCCCGATCAGGATGGGGGTCAATCCAGGGTATACACCCGCGCAGGGCATGGGGAACATGGGCTTGATGTGCCCAAGTGGCGCCAATTTAACCTGCGAAGTGCGGATGCCTTCCTCCAGGCTGACCATCGGAATGCTCGACCAGTATGTTGGGGTCAGCATTAAGTCTCCACCGCAGATGCGCACCAGCTTGGCAAAGACCGGCCAGGCGATCCGGGGTTGGGCCGCGATCATGTGCGAGGCGTGAACAAGGATGGGAACATTGATCTTGGGATCTTCTGCCAACTGGCGAAGGACGGCTAATCCGGCCGAGTAGCAAACCAAAAGGCCACGAGCGCCCAGTTCCACCGCACGCGCTGCCTTGGCAAAAATGCGTCGTGGTTCGTCGGTAATGCTCACGAAATAAATGGGGCGTTTTCCGGTCTTGGCCTCAGCCTTTTCCAGAGCCTGGCGCACTGCCGTCACGCGATCCTCGTAATTGCTGTTGTAGAGATCGCTCGTCATCTCATCGTCTTTCATCATGTCAGCCCCGCCCAGAGCCGTCTGGTAGCACTGGTCGGCAACCTGCTGCGGCGTCATGCCCATCTTGGGCTTGATGATATGAAGTGATAGAGGCCGGTCTGGAACATTCAGGAGCTTGCGAATTCCCGGGACGCCAAACTTGGGGCCTTTGAATTTGGCCAACTGCTTCTCGGGAATGAAAACATCCAGCAGCCGAAGCTTGGGACTGAAGGCAAAACAGTTTCCCGCGATGCTGAGCAGCATCATGGGTACGTTATCAATCCAGGCGTCGATGGGGAAGGCCAGTTGCACAACCGCCGAGCGGCAGTTGGGCTTGCCGGTGGGAATTTCGAAGTAACCCACCATTTTTCCGCTTAGCATGCGCCGTACTTCATCTGTTTCCTCCGCCACCTTCTGCCAGGTGCCGGTGGAGCCTTCAACCGTCATCGATTGAATCAGGGAAAAATGATCGATGAAGTCCTCGCCGGGCAGTTCGTCTTCCATGAAGTAGGTGGCAACGATGTGGTTGGTTCGATCGATACCTTCAAAACAATTTACAAATATTTCCGGATCGTAATACCTCGTATACATGCCGTTTCTCCTCTATTATTTGGTTATTTTCGCTTCTTTATTTTTTGCGCTCGTAAAAGCTTCTGGCTTCTTTCTTCTGCATGGTCAGCCAGCTTCCTTGCGTCTTGCCCACCCCAACTGCCCAGAATGAAATAAAGCGAATTTATGACGCACAGTTGGGCGGTAATGGACGACGAAACCGCGGCGTTTATGCGGTGCTCGTGGAAGGCCGTGATGAGGCGGGAGTTGGCCGCCGCCGCCAAGGGCGACTGCGGGTAATTGGTTATGGCCACCGTGCGGGCTCCGCGCCGCCGGGCCGTGCGGACTGCCTCAACCACATGATCGGTCTGGCCCGTGTGGCTGATTCCCACCAACACGTCCCCAGTCCCCACGTTTTCAGTGGCAAAAATTTGGAGGTAGGGATCCACCACGGCAAGCGCCGAGAATCCCAGGCTGAGCAACCGTGATTCTGCATAACGCGCCACCAGTGCCGACGCGCCGATCCCCACGAACATGATTCGCCGACTGTCCTGGAGGTGCATGGCAACCCGTTCCAGAACGCGGATGTCCAGCATGCGCGCCGTCTCGGCCAGGCTTCGCCGGTTGTATTCAAACACCTGTCTGACAATGGAGGCCGGGCTCCGATCCTCGGAGAATTCCTCCAAGTTCATCGTGTCGTTCTGCGCGACAGCGGCCGCCAAGTCCAGTTGAAATTCTTTGTATCCTTCGTAACCCAAGTCCCGGCAAAACCTGAAAGCGGTGGCAGGGCTGACGCCACACGCTTTCGCTAACGCGCCAATCGATAGGTTGCGCGCTCGCACGGGGCTCTTCAGAACGAAGCGGCCGATTCTTACCGTAGCATCAGACGCTTGCTCGATTCCTGCCCGGATTTTGCTGAGGCACGCGCCGTCCATACTTGTTGACGTAAACCTCCTGAGTGTTGCCTGATTTCCCGAAACCGCAGAGAAAGATTTTTCGACGCCGGGCCTATTGTAGTGAAAAAAAGTTTTTTGTACAACTACATTCTTCTACGGAGATGGGCCATCGTAGGTCTCTTGCCTCCCCAGGTTCAACTTTGCGCCAGCCCGCCGGCATACCACATGCGACCTACCGCCTACGGTTGGCTTTACCCCTTGCCGAAGAATACCGGTGGCGAAACATGGAAACGCTGGCTGAGCCGCGCGATGTGGTCGCGCTGCAATCGACGCTTGCCGGAAAGAACCAGTGATACCGTGCTCTCGCTACCAAGTTCCGCGGCGATGTCCCGTTGCGAGAGTCCATTCTGATCGAGAAGAAAGCGTACTACGTCGATCGGATCGACGTCCGGCCCCGGGTATGGTTAAAGGTTAAGGCATTATGCAACCGACGGAGTTACTTCCGAGATCGCCGAAACTGAGTCACAATCGCCATGGTAATAGGCTTTATTTCTCCTATCGCTAGTGATTGGTTTGTGATTTGTGGTTTCAGGTTCAGGATCGAATCATGGTGAGAATCATCTTGAACCGCTTGAGCGCCTTGAGCGCATGTGGCTGACCGGCGGGCATGAGAATCATCTCGCCGCCCTGCAACTGGTGCGGCTGCCCAGAAATCATAATTTCGGCATCGCCTTCCACCATTTGCACCAGTGCGTCGAATGGTGCCGTGTGCTCGCTCAAACCCTGGCCTTCGTCGAAAGCGAAGATTGTCACGCTGCCGGTAGGCTTCTTGACGATCTCGCGGCTGACGACCGCGCCGTCCTGGTAGTTCACCAAATCGGCGGCCTTCGCTACTTTGGCGGCGGAGAATCCTCTGAGTTTAGACGCAGTTTCCGGTTGCATAGCGTTTCTGCCTTTCTGTTTCAGTTTATGATGCGACCGCCAATTCAAGTTGTTCGATAGCTTCCCGCAGGATGGCAGCGGATTTCACGAGGGCGCTCTGCTCGTCGGGTGGCAATGTAATCTGCAAAACCCGCTCAACCCCATTCCGAGAGAGGATGCAAGGAACCCCCAAACTCACACCGTTAAGGCCGAATTCCCCTTCCAGCACCGATGAAACCGTGAACACTCCATGTTGGTTGCGCAAGATGGCCGCGGCAATTTGTGTGAGGGCCAGGCCAACGGCGAACCAGGTGGCCCCTTTGTAACCGATGATGTGATAGGCGGAATGCTTCACTTCGTCTGCGACTTTGCGGCGGGCTGCCTGCCAGTCGTCACATTTCAAACACAGGCGGCAAAACTGTTCGATGGGCATACCGGCCATGTTCGTCATGGACCAGGCGGCAAATTCGCTGTCGCCGTGTTCACCTAGGATGTAAGCATGGACATTATGCACATCCACTCCGCAGTGCTGGCTCAATAAATGACGGAAGCGCGCGCTATCCAGCACGGT
>PLWR01000056.1:0-2142 GCA_003165615.1 Acidobacteriota bacterium
GCGGCACTGCACCTTGGGCTCGGCAATTTGACGAACAGGTTCAGTTATCATCAGGCCTCTCCCTTCGCGGCACGCAGGATGGCACGCTTCACGGCCACGCGGGCCAGTTGAACTTTGTACGCGTTCCGGGAAAGCGGCGTCGCCTTGCTCAGCGCGGCCTGGCCAGCCTCCCACGCCACATCTTCATTCAGCGATTTGCCCTTCAGCGCTGCTTCCGCTTCCGGCGATGGCCAGGGCACCGGCGCGACATGTCCTAGAACGACGCGAGCGCTCTGCACGTTGCCGCCGTCGAGCTTGAGGACCACCGCCGCCGCGGCGAGTGGCCAATCCAGCGCTTCCTTCTGCCGCACCTCGTAGATCGCCATCTTAACGGCGCCCGGATTCGGCACCAGAATTTCCGTCACGATTTCACCCGGACCGAGCGCGTGTTCGAGATCCTTATCGCTCTTGGGCGTGACAAAGAACTCTTGCACGGAAAGCTCCCGCGCGCCTTGCGGCCCGTGGAGTTTCACCTTGGCATCCAAAGCGATTAGGATGGGCGCCAGGCTCGACGGGCTTACGAAATAAGCCGGCCCGGAATTTCCCAGGATGGCGTGGTAGCGGTTGTCGCCGTCAGGAACCAGCGGTTTCCCCTTGTAAACCGCCAGCAATCCGTACCCGGCGCGATAGTACCAGCAGCGTGGGCGCTGGCAAAGGTCACCCCCCACCGTTCCCGTGCTGCGGACTTGCGGGCTGCTGACGCCCTCCGCCGCCTGCACCAGGGCGGGGTAGTGCTCGCGGACTTGGGCACTCTCGATCAGCTCTTCCAAGGTCACGGCGGCGCCCAGCCGTAATCCCGACTCTCCCCGGAAGGAAATTCCCTTGAACTCACTAACGTGTTGCAAGCTCACCAGACGCTTGGGGGTCGCGACGCCGTCCTTCATCAAGCTGATCAGGTCAGTGCCGCCAGCCAGCGCGAGGGATTCCCCCTCCGCACCGGTGAGTAGCTTAATAGCTTCCTGGGCTGACTTCGGTCGAGCATATTCAAAGGCTTGCATTAGGAAACCCCTCCTTTTTCGAGTGCGGCCAGAACTTTGTCAGGAGTCAAGGGGATGGTCGGCACCCGCACGCCAATGGCGTTGGCCACGGCATTGGAAATGGCGGCGCCGGGGGAAATCACCGGAGGCTCGCCCAGCCCGATCGTCCCGCGTTCGTCGTAACCGGGGCCCGTCATCATGTGTACAACCAGTTCGCCGATGTCGCCGATGCCCGCCAGCTTGTAGAACTCCATGTTGTTATTCAGCATGCGTCCGGTGATCTGGTCCATGATTCTTTCTTCGAACAGCGCGTAGGTAATACCCATAATCAAAGCACCGTAGACCTGGCTCTCGGCGGTTTTCAGGTCGATGATCAGCCCGCAGTCCTGCACGGCCACCACCTTGTTGATCTTCACCAATCCGGTTTCTGTATCCACGGAGACATCGGCGATCTGCACGCCACCCACGCCGCTATCCCCCAGCTTGCACTTGTTCCGATCGGGATTCTTCCCCATGGCCTGAATGGTCTTCACCTGAAGCTTGGCGCACGCTTCCTTCCACGAGAGATGCTTGGAGGCGTCGCCCTTGGCCTGAATGTTTCCGCCCACTGCCACCAGTTGATCGGCTGGAACGCCCAGAGCGGGAGCGACAATGGCGAAGAGGTGGTCTAATGCGTCCACCGAAGCTCGCCGCGTGGAGGCTGAAACGCCGCCAATCGTCGTGCTGCCACCGGAAGGGCCCGAGGTGGGGAACTTGCTATCTCCAATGTTGACGGTGATGGCTCCGACGGGCAGCCCCAGGGTCTCCGCCGCCACCACGGCAATCACCGTGCGCGTGCCCGTGCCCAGGTCCTGGCTTCCCAGGGTCGTTTCCACGGAGCCGTCAGGGTGGATGCTGACCAGGCACGTGCTGTTGTGGCCGCCTCCACCCCAGGTGTGCATGCTCACCCCCAAGCCGCGCTTGATGTGGCCCGGTGTTTTGTCTCCCCGCGAATGCCAGTTTTTTTGCCAATCGCTAAGCTCGGCGGCTTTCTGAAGTTCTTCCCGGTAGATTTTCCCCCGCCCTCCCGCCGCAAGGTCCGCGTTCTTGGAAAAGAACTCAATGGGGTCCATGTTGAGCTTGGCGG
>PLWR01000056.1:2162-3907 GCA_003165615.1 Acidobacteriota bacterium
CCCCAGGAATGCGAATCCCACGCCACCAGCGTGCCGTCTTTCTGCGCGCTGACTTTGATTTGAGCGTAGGCGGAGGGCCGCGCCCCGGCGGCCTCCATTTCCATATTGCGATCGAGCATCAGCTTGACGGGCTTGCCCGTGGTCTTCGCCAACTGGGCCACGTGAATACCCCATTCGTCGGGAGAGAATTTGCTGCCGAATCCTCCCCCGACGTAATTGCAAATGGTCTCGATATTGTTGTTCGAAACCGTCTCCCCTTGCTCGCGCAGTGCTTGTCCGATTTGGCCCGGAAGACCGGAAACATTCTGGGTGGAGGAATAAGTGAGAAGCTTTTCGCCTGTCCACTCCGCCACGTTGCCATGGGATTCCAGGCAACAATGGGTGATGGATGCGATGCCGTAGTAACCCTCGGAAATAACCACGTTGGGATCGCTAAAGGCTTTTTCGGGATCACCGTCGGTCTTGCCCCCCGCTTTCTTGGCGCTCGATCCGGCTTGTTCCAGGTTCTCTTCCCAAACCAGGTGGGGAAGTTCCTCAAATTCCACTTTGATTTTTTCCAGGGCATCATTGGCGATATCTTCGCTCACGGCGGCGAGGGCGATGATTTCATCGCCGACCCAATTGGTTTCTTTCCCCACGCCCAAAATGACCTTCACGGTCTTCACTCCGGGAAGCTTTTCCGCCGCGGAAGTGTCAATGGCGGTAATTTTCGCGTGGGCGTAGGGCGAGCGAAAGATTTTGCTGATCAGGAGCCCGGGCCGGTTGATGTCGTAAGTGTACTTGGCGCGGCCGCTGGCTTTGGCGGGACCATCAATGCGCTTGATGCGTTTTCCGATCAGGCTGCGATCGCCCGACGCCGGCCAATCATATTTGCACTTATCCATTGGCGCGCCCTCCCTTCAGGGTCTTGGCTGCTTCCAGAACGGCTTCCCGAACTCCTGCGTAGGTCCCGCATCGGCAGAGATTGCCCCCCAGGCCATGCTCAACCTCTTCTCTTGTCGGATCGGGATGCTTGTCGAGGAAGGCCTTGCAAGCCACCACAAAGCCCGGCGTGCAGAATCCGCACTGTTGCGCGTCGTGCTCGACGAACGCCGCCATCACCGGGTGAAGATCACCCGCCGTCCCCATTCCCTCGATCGTTTCAATGCTGTGGCCCTCCGCCTCGATGGCCAGCACGTTGCACGCGTATACCGGGTGGCCATCCATGATCACCGTGCAGGCGCCGCAGACTCCGCGGTCGCAGACTTTCTTGGCGCCCGTCAGGTCCAGTTGATTGCGCAGAGCGTCCAGCAAGGTTACGCGGGGCTCAACCTGCAAGCTATGCGCTTTGCCATTGATTTGGAGCGTGATGGGCACGGCCCCCGGCCCCAGCACGCCCGGTGAAGGTTCGGGAGTCGCGGCCCCAGCTCCCGGCGCGGCCAACAAGCCGGTTGATACCGCCATGCTCGCGCCCTTTAGAAAGTCGCGTCGCGAAAAGCCCCCTGGGGGGAGTTCCTTTTTCTTCTTTCGCATATAGGGCTCCTTGAGGACGAAAATCGAAACTCGAAACTCGAAACTTGCCCCGTTGAGCCTGGTTGACGATTTTCGAATTTCGATTTTCGAGCTTCGTTTTTCCTGAACCAATCCTGAACCCGAGGCTGCCTATCATATCATTGGAAGGTGCCTTTGTGGGTAAGGGTAAAAAGCGTGGGTGCGCGACGCAGAAGTTTAGGGGGGAGGTATGTCCTTGATCCATCACTTTCGTC
>PLWR01000119.1 GCA_003165615.1 Acidobacteriota bacterium
GGACCTTTATGGTGCACGGTGAGCCGAAGGCCAGTGAAGCGCTGCACCAGCTCATCGCACAGGAGCTGCGCTGGGACGTCGCGGTGCCGACCTATCTTCAGCAAGTGACGTTGTGAAGCCACTGATGCGGTTGAGATGAGAGCGGGTGCCTATTCGTTGGCCGAATCGTGGGGAGGCGCGCCCGTGGGCGCCAGGCCCAGTTGATCGGCGATCTCGCGCATGGCGGCAATGCAGAAGGTGATGTGCTCATCCAGCGGGACGCCCAACTCCTCCGCGCCTTTGATAATGTCTTCGCGGTTCACGGAGCGCGCGAAGGCTTTATCCTTCATTCTCTTTTTCACCGACTTGGCTTCCAGGCTGGCAATCCGGTCGGGCCGGACCAATGAACAAGCGGTAACGAAGCCCGCCACCTCATCGCAGGCAAACAGCACTTTGGCGAGCAGCGTGTCGCGTGGAATGCCGGAGTAATTGGCGTGCCCAAGAATGGCGCGGCGGATCTCTTCCGACACTCCTCTTTCCTTGAGAATCTCGCTCCCTTTCAGCGGGTGGTCGGGAGCGTTCGGATAGATCTCGTAGTCGAAGTCATGGATCAGGCCGACCAAGCTCCACGTTTCCTCATCCTCGCCGAACTTGCGGGCATAGGCGCGCACGCAGGCTTCCACTGCCAGCGCGTGTTTGCGCAAATTCTCGTTCTTGGTGTACTCGCAAAGCAGGTCCCACCCCGACGGGCGATCCATAATTCCCTCCCTATAATGGATTGCTGATTATACAACGCCCTGTGCCACATCCCAAGCCGTGCCGGGCATTGGTGCTGTTCTAATTTCAGATGTAGCGCCCGCCGGCTTCCAGCCGGCATTGAGCCGCTAAGATGGCGGCGCTACGTTCAGAATAGGACAGCACCCGGGCATTGCGCGGGCATTGCGCGTTGCACTGTCAAACGGTTTGTTTTACAATCGCTTCCGCATCCATCCCACGTTGGAAAACGAGGCCCCTCGATGACCCCAAAATTGCTGACCCTGATTCTCTTGTTGGGCTCTTGGAGCAACGCCGCTGCGCAGCAGCATACCCGGCGGCCGGTTAAGCCTGCGGACAACGGGCCGGTAAGCGTGATGCACTCGGCGACCTTACAAGTCTACGTTTCGAGCGACGCGGTCAGCGTCTTCAGCTATCTATCCGATCAGGGAAAACTGACGGCATGGCTCGCCGATCAGGCCATCCTGGAGGCGCAATTTGGAGGCAAATACCATTTCCGCTGGAAGGGTCAGGAACCCGTGGACGGCGTGGTGACGGAATTCTTGGCCGCCAACACCATGGCCTTCACCTGGAAGCATCCTACCGATGAGGCGGAAACCCAGGTGCGCTTTAAACTCTCGCCCCAGGGCGGGCGAACACTCGTTGAACTGGATCTCCAGGGGTACACCTCCGCCGACGCCTCCGACAAGGCTGTGAAATTCTGGGTTTTCTACCTGCAAAATCTGAAGTCCGTTATCGAAAACCAGATCGACCTTCGCCAAGCCGTACCGAAGACGCCAGCGCGCCCGCCGGCACACCACCGGGCGCAATAATTTGGCGGCCCACATCACCTTGCCATCAATGCTTGTCTGGCAGCTTGTAGACCACCCCGTCCTTCATCACGAAGTTGACGTTTTCAAGGACGTGGATATCACTCAGGGGATTCCCTGAGACCGCGACGAGGTCCGCAAGTTTACCTGGCTCCACCGAACCGATTTGATTCTTCATGTCGACCAGATCCGCGCCGGAAACGGTGGCTGCGCGCAGGGCCTGGGCAGGCGTCATGCCGTAATCCACCATCAGCGGGAACTCCTTCGCCGGGTTGATCGTCCACTCGAAGCCGCCCACGTCGGTGCCGAAGGCGATTCTCACTCCCGCCTTGAGCACCCGCCGGAAAGTCTCGGCGTGAATCACCACCCCGCCGTCCCATCCCGGAAAGCCGCCCGCCTGACGAATTCCCTGGGCGTAAATGAAGATGTAGAGCGTCGGCACGTACCAGATTCCATGCGCCACCATGGTCTTCAGGTCATCGTCAGAGATGTAGGCGCCGTGCTCGATGGAATCCACGCCCGCCTCCACGGCGTTGTGAACGCCCTCTAAACCCATGCCGTGCGCCGCCACCTTGTGATGTTCACGGTGCGCCTCATCCACAATGGCGTGGAACTCCTCGGGCGTGAAGGTGGGAATGCTGTGCACCACGCCGTCAACAGTGGAAACGTGTTGGTCGGCGTAAACTTTAATCCAGTCGGCTCCGTTCGAAATCTGCTCGCGCACCGCTTTGCGGCACTCAACGGGTCCGTCCACCACCTGCACGCCGTGCGGCAAGTTCAAAGCCGGGTCATAGCCCTCAATTGCATAAGCACCGGTCACGTTAAGCGCGCGCGTCACCACCAGCATGCGCGGCCCGGGAATCACCCCTTGCTTGATGGCGTCGCGAATGGATACGTCCGCATAGTAGGCGCCTTCGGTTTCCACGTCGCGGATGGTGGTGAATCCGTACTCCAGAGCGCGGCGTGCCGATTGGGTTCCCAGGACGGTGCGGTAGGGCAGCGACCATTTGAGAATCTGCTCATCGTACTGTCCCGGCTTCTGGTCGCCTTGTAGAAGGATATGCGTGTGCGTGTCCACCAAGCCGGGCATGCAGGTTTCCATCCCTAGGTCGATGAAAGCCGCGCCCGCCGGCCTGGCGACTCCTGGCGTGTAACTCGTGATGGCGCGGAACTTGCCTCCCGCAATTTCCACCAGGGCGTTCTGGCGCGGCTCATTGGATACTTCGTCAATCAACGTACCGCAGTGAACAAAGGTGACCTGGTGATTGTTCCCGGCTTGCGCGGCGGGAGGGGGGGCCGCGATCCCCATACTGCCGAACAAGGTAAGGAAAAGAGTGACCAGTAAAATTCGGAGCGTTTTCGCAGACAGCTTATCTTTCATGGCGGCCTCCTGATTAGGTGGTTCTTTGCCTGGCAGGCGTGAGTATATCAAAAGCCCCGCGGTATGGATGCGGCGCGCGGCGCAGGAGAACGCGGTGCAAAAATAGAAAAGAGATGGTGGGCGTCAAGATAGGCAATGTCCCAGGGAAAGAAACGACCCCATCCCGCGCCGGGCTGCCTTCTGTTACAATGCCGCCAAGCTATGGGAAGCATTGGGCGGGGTAGCGCACAGAGGGGGCAAAACCTCCCTCCCGGTTGAGGTGCGGCGTAGTGGACCAGGATCTGGAATTGCTTCAGCGGTGCCTCTCCGGCGAAAATTCCGCCTGGGAAGGTCTGCTCAGGGTCTACACCCGAAAAATCTATAATTTATGCTACCGATTCACGGGCCGGGCGGAGGAAGCGGAGGACCTGACACAAGAGGTTTTCATTAAAGTCTTCCAGACCTTGCAGACCTTTGACGCTGCGCAGGGGTCATTTTCCACATGGTTGCACCGAGTGGCGCGCAACCACTTGGTAGACCATTACCGGCGCACCAAAAAGGACCGGATGACGGGGTCCATCGATGACGATTTGGAGACGATTGCGGAAAGGCCCAGCCCCGGGGCAGGACCCACCGGCCACCTGGAAGCCCGGGAACGGAAAGAGCAACTCCAACGGGGTTTGGACCGCCTTTCGCCGGATTTGCGGGAGGCGGTGGTGCTGCGGGACCTGCACGACCTGGACTACCTGGAAATCGCCCAGGTCCTGGGGGTTCCCCAGGGGACGGTTAAATCCCGAATAAATCGCGGCCGATTGGAACTTGCACGGGTCCTAAAGCGTATGGAAGGTATGAGAGGCCCCGCCGAGGCGGGAAGCGAGCAATGACGCACCTGGAAATTGAAAACCTGGCGAGCGATTACCTGGAAGGGCTACTGGAACCCTCCCACCGGGCGGCAGTGGAAGCGCATTTAACCGAATGCGCGGGCTGCCGCGAGCTGCTGGGGGACGTCCGTCACGTGCTGGAGCTGTGCCGGGCGGCGGAAGACGCCGAACCCAAGCCCTGGCTTATTTCCAAGATCATGCTGGCCACCGTCGGTGAGCGCAAACCCACCTGGCGCGAGCGGATTGCCGCATACCTCAGGCCCGTGCTGCAACCCCGGGTGGCTTACCCCATCGCCATGACTGTTTTCACGTTTTCAATCATCGTCCAGGCCGCCGGTCTGAATCTGAGAAGTTTACGATATGAAGATCTAAATCCCCGCACCTGGGTGGGTCGAGCCAACCGCCAAGGACACTTGCTGGCCGCACGCGCGGAGAAGTTCTATTATGACCTTCGCGTGGTGTACGAGATTGAGTCACGCTTCCGGCAACTCGGCGTTCAGCCGCAGATTCCGGAGGAAGAAGCTCCCAAGCCTGAGACGCCGGGCGGCGGCTCCTCGCAAGGCACGCCGTCTGACCAAACGATAGCCTCCAATGGAGGCGCGTGGGTTGTGATGGCTGCCGAGATTGAACAAGCTCTCCCCGCGGTTGGGAACCAGACCGGCTTCGCGAGGACGGGAAGGAGTCTACTTCGATGAAATGCGCCAACCACCCTCTCAACGACGCATTGTCTTATTGCGGGCAATGCGGGCGCTCACTTTGTACCGAATGCAAACGCGATGTGGGCGGGATGGTCTACTGTGAAAGTTGCCTGGCGGCCCGTTTGCATAGTCCCCTTCCACCCTGGGGAGGAGTCGGGCCGGGACCGAGTCCCGGTGTCGCCCTGGCCCTGGGATTCATTCCCGGCGTGGGCGCAATCTACAATGGCCAGATCACCAAGGCCATAACCCAGGTCCTGATCTTTGGCTGCCTCATTGCCTTGGGTGACCGTGTCCACGGCGGCTTGGATACCCTTTTCGGCCTGGGCGCTGCGGCGTTCTACTTCTATATGGTGATTGACTCCTTCCAGACCGCCAAGGCGAAGTGCAGTGGCAAGCCTGTGCCGGACATGTTCGGCTTGGGGGAGATGAAAGTGAACGCGCCGATTGGGGCCGCGCTGCTGATCGGGCTCGGCGTTCTCTTCCTGCTGGACAACCTCGGCGTGCCGGTGATTAACCAGCTCAGCAAATTCTGGCCCGTCCTCCTGATTGTGGCCGGGTTCCTGCTGTTGCAGCGACGACTGGGTGGTGGATACACCCCCCAAGCTCCGGCTCCGGCCAGCCCCACCCAGCCCGAGAAGCCAACAGATGGGCCGAGCAATATACCTGGGCCCAAGGGGCTGTAAAGAAGGTGTCAGGTGCCAGATGTCAGGAAAAGCCAAGCAGCATGAACCCGATACTTAGAACCAAGTACCTGACACCTGGCCCCCGACACCTGATACCTGAATCGTGAAGTTCGAACCACTTGGAGGAAAATCATGTCCTTTCATGTCGTCCCCCTGGGAGTTTTCGCCATGGTTGTACTGATCGTGGCCATCGTTTCCATGAGGAAGATGCGCGAGAAAGAGCTGGAGGCGCATCAGCAGCTCCGCAGCCAGGAAATGGAACACGAACGAAGGATGAAAGAACTGGACCTTGAAAAAGCCAAATTAGAGGTGGAGAAAGCGCGCGCAACAAAGAACGGCTAAAGGAAAAGTCCGGCGCTGCCCGGGCTCGAGGCCTGCCGCCGGAGGAGGATGACAAATATGGATTTGCCTATCAATCCGTTGTGGATTCCGCTTGTGGCAGTGGTTTTCGGCACGGCGATGGTCGTCGCCATCGTAGGAATCGTCCATTGGTATAAAGCGCGAGAGAAGGAACTGCAGTTCCACCAGGATCTGCGCGTTCGCGAGATGGAACACCAGCGCAAGATGAGAGAGCTGGAAGTGGAGATGGAAAGAATCAAGGCGCGAAGTGTTTCGGGCCCAGGCGCCTGAGCGATTTGCCGCGCTCCAAAGCGCCCGATGAAGGAAAATGATTGGGTGATGGATCGAACCATGGAGCGGGTTTCCTAAAGCCGAGGCGGCAAAGGAACTAGGGAGGAAATGATGCGCGATCTTACGAACTTCCTAAGTAGCAATGGCATGATGTGGGTGATGATCCTCTCGTCCGCAAAGTGGGTGATGATCATCGCGGTGGTGGGAATTGTTTGTTGGTTCCGAAATCGCAAAAGTGAGTTGCAGGCCCACCAGGAATTGCGCACCAGGGAAATGGCGCACCTCCAGAAGATGAAAGAGCTCGATATCGAGCTGGAAAAAACCAAAGGACGATCTTCCACTGGCCAAGCCGCGTAATCAGACGGCAGGCACGGAGACGAAAAGGTATCATGGGAGCAACACCTCCATCACCGGCACGCCATCGAGGCGGACTCACGTTCCCCGTCCTCCTCCTTGTGCTGGGGATAATGTTCCTGCTGGATCAACTCGTACCGGGTTGGGGAATCAGCAAAACCTGGCCGGCGTTGCTGATCGTGATTGGGGTATTGAAGCTGGTGGACATAACCCGGCCGCCGCGCCCACCCGAGGGGCCCCGTGTCTAAGAAACAGTAGGCAGAAGGCACTAGGCAGTTGGGAGGCGGGCAAGGGACAAATTCGAAATTCAAAACTCGAAAATCGAGGCATAGGTTGCGAGTTTCGAATTTCGATTTTCGAGCTTCGGCTTTTTCGGGCGGGAGACAGACATGAGCGTCTACACCTATCGTCATGGATCAATCTTCTGGGCGCTGACCCTGATTGGCGTGGGCGCCATTTTTCTTTGGCAGAATTTCAATTCTGCCATCCATCCCTGGCAACTGATCGCCAAGTTCTGGCCCATCCTCATCATTTTTTGGGGACTTTCGAAGCTCATCGATTACATGCAGGCGCAGGCCCACCCGGACACTACTCCTCCCCCGCTCTTTTCCGGAAGTGAGGTGGTGATGCTGGTCCTGATCCTGGCGTTAGGCACCATCGTTTCCAAGGTGGTGCTGCACTCCGGGCCACCGTGGGGATGGCATATTGACGACGATGAAATCGCCAATATGTTTTTGAATTCCTACACCTACACGAAGACTTTTTCGCAGCCGGTACAGGGTGCGCCACATCTGGTGATGGAAGACCAGCGCGGCGACGTGGAAATCCGCGGCGCTGACCAGGCGGCGATCGACGTGATGGCCAAGGAATCCATCCGCGCCGATGACGAGAACGCGGCCAAAAAGATATCCGACAATCTAAAGCTGGAGGTGGCGGAGGAAGCCGGCCATTACTTGCTGCGGTCCAACCGGCGCTCCCTGGCGGATGAGGGCCGCCATATCACCATCGACATGAGCCTGCGTGTTCCCAAGGCGACGAGCAATGATGTCAGCTCGGAGCGCGGCGACATTGTATTGGATGACTTGAACGGTGACCAGACGCTCACCACGCAAAAGGGCGATGTGCGCGCTACCAATGTCCATGGCCTGGTGAAGATCCACAAAGTCGGCGGCTCCACGGAAGTCCGCAGTGTGAAAGGCAGCGTGGAACTCGACGGTCACGGCGATGATATCGAGGTCGCTGATGTCTCCGACACGGTTACCGTTCACGGCGAGTTTACCGGCGCCATCCAGTTCCGGAACGTCGGGCAAACGTTGCGCTTCGAATCGTTGCGGACAAACATGACAGCACAGAAGCTCTCTGGGCGGCTGGACATGGAGGTTGGCTCCATGGAATTGAATGGCGTCGACGGCCCCCTGGAAATTACCACCCGCCAGAAGGACATCACCGTCGACGAGTTCAAACACAGCCTGCACATCACCGACCGCGACGGTCAAATCACCTTAAAAACCTCCACCCCCCCCACCCATGATATCCAGGTGGAATCGAAAAACGGCGCTGTGGAAGTAGCCCTCCCGCCCAACGCGAATTTTCAAGTCGAAGCTTACTCGCGCCATGGAGAAGTGGAGTGCGACTTTACCGGACCTGGTTTGAAAGTAGTGAAGGAAGGCGACACGCCTGCAATTTCCGGGAGCTACGGCAAAGGCGGGACCATGATCCGGATCAACACAGACTACGGCGCCATTCGCATTGTGCGCGGCGGTTCACACCCCCCTGCGACTCCGGAACCACTCACGCCGCCCACTTCTCCGACGCCGCCTGAGCCGCCCGGCAAAGCGCAGACGACTTGGAATCACCCGGGGCAACCCTATGTGCCCGTTGTCGGCGTGCAACGTGTAGTTTCAGAAGGCAACTGATCGAGTGTAGCGCATCTCTGCCTATGAGGTCTGCGGCTCTTCCTAACACTCGCGCTCCCGAACCCAAGGGCAGCGGTCCATATTTGAGAATCTCTGGAGTTGCCAAGAAAGAACCGCGGACCCCAAAAACGGGCGCTACCCAGTCTCGTGCATGCGGCGCCAAAGCTAAGAGCTTATCCGTAAATAAGTATTGAACTCTCGGAAGGATTAAGGCAAGATAATGGCTTAAGATGCCACAGATAAAATCTTGGG
>PLWR01000447.1 GCA_003165615.1 Acidobacteriota bacterium
TGATAATCGAATTTTGACGAACCCGCGAGATTCCTATAGAATTAAGGATTAGGTTTCCCTTCCCAGGCGAGGGCTAAGCCGAAAGGCTGAGATGTCAATCAAACGAGTCGTGCTAGCCAAACCGCGAGGATTCTGCGCCGGTGTCGACCGCGCCATTGATGTTGTAAACATGGCGCTGCAGCTCTATGGCTCCCCGGTATATGTTCGCAAGGAAATTGTCCACAACAAGTACGTCATCCGGTCCCTTGCCGCCAAGGGAGCGATTTTTATCGACGAACTCAACGAAGTCCCGGATGGCGCGGTGGCAATTTTCAGCGCCCACGGTGTCTCCCCTCAGGTCCGAGTCACGGCCGCTGCGAAAAATCTGAAAGTCATTGACGCCACTTGTCCGTTGGTTACCAAGGTTCATATGGAAGCGGTTCGTTACGCCCACGAGAACCGTTCCATCATTCTTGTGGGTCATGCCGGCCACGACGAAGTGATCGGCACCATGGGGGAAGTCCCGGGCCGGATTCAACTGGTCGGCAGCATCGAAGAGGCGGAAAAGGTCCAGGTTCCGGACCCCGACCGCGTTGCAGTGACCACCCAAACGACCCTGGGCGTCGATGATGCCAACGTTATCATTGAGGTTCTTCGCCGCCGATTCCCGAACTTGCTGACCCCCACCAGCGACGACATCTGTTACGCCACCCAAAACCGGCAGACGGCGGTCAAACTCCTGGCTGAGGATGTGGACCTCGTTCTGGTCCTGGGATCGGATAATAGTTCCAACTCCCGCCGCCTGCGTGAGGTTGCCGAAGGCGCCGGGGCGAAGGCTTTCCTC
The DNA here is from genome assembly GCA_003165615.1 of Acidobacteriota bacterium. The sequence continues at coordinate 824 of PLWR01000447.1, forward strand.
ATTGATGATGCCACGGAGATTCAGCCGGAGTGGCTGGAGGGCGTTGAATGCGTGGCCATCACGGCGGGCGCCTCCGCACCGGAATATCTTGTGCAACAAGTCTTGGACTATTTTCGCGCCATGGGGGCCGAGCAGGTGGAAGAGGTTATGGCCATCGACGAGAAGGTGACCTTCCTCCTGCCTCCGGAACTCTCCCGCGAGATGACCGCGCGCGGCTTGACCCAGATTAGTTAACGGGCGTAGCGCCGGGCTTTAGCCCGGCATGTGCCGCCCTAAAGAGTGGCGCCACATTCAAAATAGGGCAATAACTTACTTAACTCATCCACCTCTCTGGTTACCGATCCTCTCTTGAAAACTGTCATCCTGAGCCTGTTTTTTGGGCGAAGGACCTCGGCANNAGCGAACTACCGGGGTCCTTCACCCCGACCAAGGGCGTCGGGGTTCAGGATGGCAGGTGCGGAAAATGTTGCCCAACCCTTTTTTATCCTCGGTCCCTCTGCGGGATGAGTCAAGTAAGTTATTGCCCAAAATAGGACACTCCGCCGCAGCCCTGCTACCAGGCAATTCACCACAAAATGGAATACAATAATCGCCGCCACATGAGTCTTGGCAGGGAACCGTCCTGTGGGTAAGACTCGTGACGGAGGAGAATCCGAGGGACAACTTACCGTAGGGGTCCGCGTCGACCGTTCGGCCTCCGGGCGAGCGCCGCTCGCCCCTGCATTGAAACAAGGAGGATTTCGTGGCCATGGATCGCAGAAACTTTCTTAAGACCGGAAGCGTAGCGACGGTGGGAACCTATCTTGCCGGGTCGGTCAAGACGCATTTGATGGCGGCCCCGGAGCAGGAACCGGCAAAACCCATCGCCGCGAACGACCACATCCAAATCGCTCTAATCGGAGCGGGCGGGCAGGGGCAGGGTGATACGAAGCTCGCGGCGCAGGTTCCCGGCGTCAAGGTGGTGGCGGTGGCGGACTGTTACGACGGCTGCCTGGAACATGGCCGTGAGTTGTGGGGCAGGGATATCCTGACCACGCGCGATTACGCCGAGATCCTGGCGCGGAAGGATATCGACGCGGTCATCATCGGCACTCCTGATCATTGGCACATGCAGGCGTCGGTGGACGCCATGAACGCGGGCAAAGACGTTTATTGTGAAAAGCCCATGATCCATCTCTATTCCGATGGGCCCAAGATCATCGACACGTGGCGCCAGACGGGCCGGATTATGCAGGTGGGCAGCCAGCGGGTGAGCTCCATCGTTTACAAGAAGGCGAAGGAACTGCTGGCCTCGGGAGCCATCGGCAAGCTCAACATGGTCAGCGCCTGGTGGGACCGTAATTCGGCGCAGGGCGCATTTGACTATACGGTTCCCTATGATGCCTCACCCACCACCTGCGATTGGCCGCGCTTCCTGGGCACCGCGCCCAAAATTCCATTTAATGCCGAGCACTTTTTCCAATGGCGCAAGTGGAAGGTTTACGGAAGCGGCGTGGCGGGCGATTTGTTTGTCCACTTGTTCAGTGGCATCAACCTGATCACCGATACGCACGGCCCCACGCGCGCGTTGGCGACGGGCGGCCTGCGCTTTTGGAAAGACGGACGGGATATACCGGATGTGCTGATGGCGCTCTACGACTACCCGCAGGGTTTCAACGTGAGCCTGCACGTCAATTTCGTCGATGGCGGCAGCGAAAGCGAAGGGTTCATCTTTACTGGCTCGGAAGGCTCCATGACCGTCAACGGCGATGGAGTAAGCCTAACCCGCGTTCCGCTACCGAAGGAGCCGGGTGTTCACATCGTCCCGTTCGCGGAGGCGATTCAGCAGCGCATGACGGAAATTTACCACGAGAAGTATCCGGTCACTCATCCCACCGGTGAAGTCCTGCTGGGTGAAGAAAAATACGTTCCCCCCAGGGGTTATAGCGACGGCTACGACCACATCAAGAACTGGCTCGAAGCCATCCGCACCCGCAAGCAGGTGGTGGAAGACCCCGTCTACGGCTTCCGCGCTGCCGGCGCCGCGCTGTTGAGCAACCGAAGCTACGAAACCGGCGAGCCCGCGCGCTGGGATCCGGAAGACATGCGGCTGCTGTGAGACAAGGGAACAGAGAGGATCGTAATTTGATTTGGAAATTTCGCCTTGGCATGTAAGTTTGTGGCCAGCGGCGGTATTCAATGAGCATATGAACTTTCACAAATCGACATCTGAAGTCTATGTGCCGGACGGGTTGGCGGCTGAGCAGGCCCTAACACGCACAACTCATCTGGCCATTGGGGCACATCAGGACGACCTTGAGTTCATGGCGCTTCACGGCATCCTGGAATGCTTCGGCCGCGCTGACCGCCACTTTACCGGAGTCACCGTCACCAATGGCGCCGGGAGCGCGCGCAATGGCATTTACGCTCACTACACCGACGAAGAAATGCAAAACGTACGCCGCCTGGAGCAAAAGAAGGCGGCCGTGGTGGGTGAATACTCCGCGCATGTTTTTCTGGATTACACCAGCGCGGAAG
>PLWR01000212.1:0-8434 GCA_003165615.1 Acidobacteriota bacterium
ACCGCGCCAAGGCCTTGCGGGTCCTCCGCTCGCGGCTCTATGAACTGGAGTTGCAGAACCAGCAGAAGCAGATTATCGAGGAGCGACGCTCGATGATTGGCTCGGGCGACCGCAGTGAAAAGATCCGGACCTACAACTATCCTCAGAATCGAGTGACGGATCATCGCATCGGGCTCACTCTGCACCAACTTGACCGCATTATCGAAGGCAAAATGGACGACATCATCGATGCGCTTATTGCCCACTACCAGTCAGAGAAATTAAAGCAACCTCCCCCGCGCGAGCGAGGGCAGGACGAAGCGCCCTCCGCACTCACCGACTGGACTTGACGATTGTCGATTTTCGATAGTCGATTGTCGATTGAACCAAAGTATGCGTTCAGTTGTAGGTTTTCAGTAAAGGCCTTTACCAACTGCGGATGACTGGTAAATGGCGACGTTCAATCGGCAATCGAAAATCGGCAACACTGATGCAGCTCCGCGCCACACTTCGGCAAGGACTCCAAACCCTTCTCGCCCAACAGGTGCCTTCCGCGCAACTCGCCGCAGAATTGCTGCTCATGCACGTTCTGGGGTGCGATCGCGCCTACCTCCACACTCACGCGGACGAGGACGTGCCGGCGGAATCCCTCCAGCGCTATTTTCATCTGATCGAAGAGCGGACCACGGGCAAACCCAGCCAATACATCACCGGCCATCAGGAATTTTGGGGGTTGGATTTTGAGGTGACGCCGGACGTGCTGATTCCACGCCCGGAGACGGAACACATCGTGGAGTGCGTGCTCGCACTGGGGCACCGGCAGGGCTACGCGAAGGACGCGCGCCTGCGGATGGTGGATGTGGGTACAGGGTCGGGATGCATCGCCCTGGCCCTGGCTTCAGAATTCCCCCGGGCGATTTTGTTCGGCGGGGATATTTCCCGCCCCGCCCTGGTGGTGGCTTCGCGCAACGCGGTGCGTCTCGGGATGCCGGAGCGCGTTAAATTTCTGGAGAGCGATCTATTAACGCGGCTGCTGGAGCCCGATTTGGCGGGGACTTTTGACTTTGTCCTCTCCAACCCCCCCTACGTCGGCAGGCACGAAGTTGACAAGGTCCAGCGTGAAGTGCGCGAGTTCGAGCCACGCATAGCCTGGGGTGGCGACCTCGAGCGCGGAGAGGAAGTCTACGCGCTACTGTTCCCGCAAGCGCTCCAGGCCCTGAAATCAGGCGGCCATGTTGTGGTGGAAATCGGTTACAACATGCGCGACCGCGTGCTGGCGTTGCTGGGCGAGGAATGGGGCGAAATCCAGGTGACCCCGGACTTGGCGGGAATTCCACGGGTCGTTAGTGCGATGAAAGGACGTCCGTAGTCCGTGGTCCGTTGTCAGTCGCAAACCGTAACGAGGTGTTGGGGGCCATATGAGGAAAGAGCGACTGAGAACAACGGACCACTGACAACGGACAACGGACGATGCTCCGCCAAATTCTTCACGTCGACATGGACGCCTTCTTCGTTTCGGTGGAGGAGCTTGAAAACCCTTCGCTCAAAGGGAAGGCTGTGATCGTGGGCGCGGACCCGGACGGCCGCGGCGTAGTGGCGGCGGCAAGCTACGAGGCGCGCAAGTTCGGCGTGCATTCAGCCATGCCCATTGGCAAGGCCAAGAAACTTTGCCCGCATGCGATTTTCCTGCGCGGGCAGCATCGCAAGTACGGCGAGTATTCACGCCAGATCCACCGCATCTTCGAAGAATTCACACCCGTGGTGGAAATGGTTTCCATTGATGAAGCCTACCTTGACCTCACCGGGTGCGAGCGCCTGCACGGATCGGCGTTTCGCGGCGCTGATCGGTTGATCCGCACCATCAAGCAACGGACGGACCTGAATTGCTCGATCGGCCTTTCAACTTCCCACCTCGTCTCCAAAATCGCCTCCGACCAGGCAAAACCTCACGGGCTCCTTTACATTTTGCCGGGCTGCGAGCCGAGGTTTCTGGCGCCACTGCCCATACGCCGCATGCCGGGCATTGGAAAGGTGACGGAGCCGGAGCTGCGCTCGCTGGGCATCGTGACCATTGGCGACCTGCAACAGATGGGGCGGGAAAAGCTGCGGGAGGGGTTCGGTAAATTCGGTGATTGGCTCTATACCAAATCCTGCGGCCTGGACATCGAAGCCTACCAGTACGAAGAAGAGCCCAAGTCGATCAGCCATGAGACCACCTTCGACACGGACATCGACGACCGGGAAGAAGTCGAGCGGACGCTTTCGTATTTGGCGCAACTCGTGGCCCGGCGCCTGCGCGACCATGGCCTCTTTGCGCGCACCGTGGGGCTGAAGGTGCGCTTTGCCCCTTTCAAAACGCTGACGCGGGATGCGACGCTCGAGGAGCCCACCAACCTCGATTCCGTCATTTTCTCGAAGGTGTTGCGGCTACTCGCTGGCGCCTGGGACGGTAAGCAGAAGATCCGGTTGGTGGGGGTGCGGTCGTCAAATCTGGAACGCGGCGTGTTTCAGCGCAGCCTGATTGACGCGGCGCAACACGAGAAGCTTGATAAGGTCCTTCAGGCGGCGGACAAGATGCGGGAAAAGTTCGGATTTGATGCGGTGCAATTGGCGCGCTCCGTCGAACCCGTCCGGCCGGCAAAGCCACGCAAACGCCGCGAGTTCCCGGGGGGGGAGTAGCTGGCGCCGCAGGGTAGTGGTGTCATTTGCAATTGGACCCCTTGCCAAATACCGTTCATTCCCGCAAAGATGAATCCCGTCCTTATTGCTGAGAAAGAGGTTCACACAGAGGGCACAGAGATGGGCTCACAGAGAGCACAGAGAAGACGCCAAATCTTCTCTGTGTTCTCTGTGGTCAATGATTTACCCTCCGTGACCTCTGTGTGAATCGCTCTTGGGCCCTGCTCTCGTAGTGAATGACACCGTTCGCCGCCGCAGCAAACTTTTGACAAATCTAAAGTTGCAGTTTAGATTTGTCAAACCACCATGAAAACCGCCTACCTCGACATTGAAACCAGCTACGACGGGACATTCACCGATCAGCGTTTGTTCAAGGACTACAAGCATCATCGGATTACAGTGATTGGTGTGAGGATTCTGGAGGGGGCGAGCGACTCATTCATCCAGTTGGTGGGGAACGATGTGACGCGGGCCAACTTGATGCTGGTGCTCAAGGGGGTGGAGCGATTGGTGACCTATAACGGGCGATCGATTCCCGACAAGGTGAAGGGATATGTGGGGTTTGACTTCCCCGTGATTGCAGCTCAACTGGGAGTGGTGCTCGACCAGGAGTTCGCGCACGTGGACCTATGCCCGGAATGCTGGAGGAAAGGCCTCTGGGGCGGGTTGAAGGTGGTGGAGCAGATTTTGGGGCTTAAGCGTAAACTGCCGGGAAAAGACGGAAAATGGGCCGACGAAATGTGGAAGAAATTCGAAACCACCCGCGACGAGGGCCTGAAGAATGAAGTGCTCGCCTATAACCGGGAAGATGTCATGATGCTGCGCTCGATCGAAGAGGCTTTGGAGAAAAAATAACCCGATGCGGTGTTTCCCGTTCGTGCCACGCTCCCAATTCCCGGTGGTGTCTCAGTTTGAAAATCTTTGGCATTGAAATTGCCCTCCTTGTGATAATATTCGGCGGTCATGCCGGAAGCAAGCGCAGACCCACACTATTTCGACTTTGATTTAGACCGAGGCATTCGGAATCAGGTTGTTGAGAAACTGGAGTCGAGCCCGCTCCTTCCACTTGCGCGAGACGTGGGGCCGCAAGCCAGCGGAATCTATGCCCTGTACTACAAGAACAAGCTCGTTTATATCGGCAAGGCATCCAAGGGTACGACTAAGAGCAAGCGAACTTTACGCGCTCGCCTCTCAGAACATACTGGCAAGATCGGCTCTCGCAGAAATATTTCCGTGGAGGATATGAAGTGCCGGTACTTGACTTTTGCGAGTGAATGGTGGGTTTTCGCAGCCGAGTTTGCGCTTATGGTTCATTACAAACCGGAATGGAACACAAGCGGATTCGGTAGCAAGGTGCCGGGTGTGGGGCGGCCAGGCACGGATCGTGTTAGCAAGTGGGACGAGTTATTCCCGAAAAGATGACAGTGGCTCTATCCCCCAAAGGTTCTGGTAGACCCGGCCGAGGTCTTCTTTTTTCTTCCCCCCAAGCTATTGTGCCTGACAAGGGAATCCGCGACTGCCCTTTTGAACGCGTCGGCTTTCTCCTCTTGCGTTAACTCATGCGGCGGAAAGCGGCTTTCCATCTCTTTCCGAATAGCTTTGAATTTTGTCACCGCAGCCCGTTCTGACCGCGTACGGAGAGCTTCTTGCCCGTCCAATATCACACGGTGCGTCCCGTCCTCCGCCGATTCAAGAAAAAGCTTGCCGGGGAAAAATGATAGTTTCACGCCTTAACCTCTCGCTCGCAGGAATCCCCATTTCGACAGATGACCCAAAAGCAATGACGCTTTCGCGCATGGTGGGCGTTCTGCCACTTCGTTGAAACCATCGGGCCATTCCTAGTCTTGATAATCAGGTCACAGACCGTGAACCCAGCTTCTTCGGCCATTCGCATGAAGTCACAGTGAGGCCATTTCGACTTGTGGTTATTCACCATATCCGTGATTTTTGCCAGTAACAGGCCATTCGGCTTTAAGACCCGCTTGGCCTGCTTCAAAAATGGCGGATACAGGTAACTCAGGTTCCAGTTTTGATTCTTCCCGCACTCTACCGTTGCGCCAAAGTCCACGTCGAATCGCTTCCGACTTTTGTCCCGACCTTGCGGCCCTACATGCGGGGGATCGTACACGACTACGCCAAATTTGGCAGACGGCACGCCCTTCATTTCCCGATTGTCCCCCACGATTGCCGGCTTGTAACGCGGGTCAATATCCATCGAGACGACGTGACGCTTCGAACTTTTCCAGAATCGACCGGCGTTGTAGGTGGAGTCCAAAATTGGTTCAGGCGGGATGACTGCGTAGAACTTGAACATTGCTTCAAGCAGATCGCGGTCTGTCCCTTCCCATACGCTGCTAATAGGCTGATATGAACCTGCGCCGTTGCCATTCATCGGTTGGGTTTCCGTCCGGTATTCTAACGCCATTTGCTCAGGCATCAGAAATAGTATCGGCTGGCTCCGGGACCAGCAAGAGGGTCGATCAAGCTAAAAGATCCAGCACCTTTATCATAGCGCAATTCCCGCTTGCGTTCGCACCGGCGTGCGGATAAAACTAAGATCGACTATCATGCCACGTCCACGCGACCCCGCCGAGCTCCGATGCACGCTCCAGCTTGAATCGTGGGCTCTGCGTCAGGGGCGCCGGTTCGTCGCCGGCTGCGACGAAGCCGGGCGCGGGGCGCTGCTGGGACCACTTTATGCCGCTGCGGTAATCCTCAACCCCGCGATATCAATTGTTGGCATTGACGATTCCAAGAAGCTTGCGGCGCGCCGGCGAGAGTCTCTGGCGGAGGAAATTCGCGCCAAAGCTGTGGCGTGGCAGGTGGTGGCCGTCAGCGCCGAGGAAGTGGACGTGCTGAATGTATACGAAGCGTCTCGGCAAGGTATGTTGCGGGCGCTCAAGGCTCTCATCCCCGTCCCCGATTTCATCCTCACAGACGCCATGCCATTGCGCGAAAACGGAGTGGACTTTTGCATCCCTTACCGCGTTGTCATTCACGGTGATGCGCTTTCGGTTTCGATTGCCGCCGCGTCGATTCTGGCCAAGGTGGCGCGTGACGAACATATGGCAAAACTCGACGGGGTGTTTCCGCAATACGGCCTCGCCAGGAACAAAGGTTACGGCACGCGCGATCACATGAACGCGCTCGCCCGGTTCGGTCCCTGCCCCGAGCACCGCAAAACCTACCAACCGGTGAAGGATTGTTTGCTGCCACTATTCCCCTTGGTGTCTCCGGCCTGAACGTGGTGGCGAAATAAGAATCCCGCTTGGCCGGTTGGGGTGATGTCGCCCCTGCCGGGGCTTGAGATATATTTCAACTTCCCTATTTTCCCCACGGCTTGCGCCGTGGGCTACAAGATGCCGCCCGCTACGCGGGCTGAGGAGAAAAGCTTTTGCCCTTTATCCTTTGATTCCCTCTTGCTCCTCACCGCGCTGCTCAATGCCGGTGCTATACTGCCTACCTGCCGAATTATCAAAGATACTGAGGACCTCATGGCTTCCATACTGATCAAGGGCGGCCGCGTTCTGTCGCCGGAAGACAATCTCGACGGGGCGTTGGACGTTCGTATTGAAGACGGAGTGATTCGAGAAATCGGCCCGAACCTTGCGGGCGAGGCGGATGAAACTTTCGACGCGCGCGGGAACGTGGTGGCGCCCGGTTTCATTGATATTCATGTACATTTGCGGGAGCCCGGTGGCGAGGCATCGGAAACGCTCCAAACCGGCTTGGCCGCGGCGGTGGCCGGAGGCTTTACTGCCGTTGCGACGATGCCCAACACCAAGCCCGTCATCGATCAACCTGGGTTGGTGGCCGCGCAAATCGAGAAAGCACGCCGCCTGGGTCTGGCGCGAGTCTTCCCGGTGGCGGCCGTGTCCATGGCGAGTCAGGGAGAATCGCTCACCGACTTTGCGGCGCTGGTGGCGGCGGGTGCGGTGGCCTTTTCCGACGACGGGCGCCCGGTGAAAACGGCGGGCCTGCTGCGGCGAGCCCTTGAGCGCAGCCGCGTCCTCGGCGTGCCCATCAGCGAACACTGCGAAGACTCGAGCCTGAGCGCGCACGGGGTGATCAACGAAGGGCCGGTAGCAAAAGAGCTCGGCGTGTGCGGAATTCCCAACTCCTCAGAGGACGTCTGCGCGGCGCGCGGCGTGATTATGGCGGAAGCCACGGGAGGACATTTGCACGTCGCGCATCTCTCCACCGCGGGCGCTCTCGACATGGTGCGGCAAGCCAAACGCCGCGGGGTGCGGGTGACTTGCGAAGTTACACCCCACCACTTTGCGCTTACGGACGAAGCGGTGTTGGCGCACGGCTCGAACGCCAAGATGAATCCACCCTTGCGCAGCGCCACGGATCTGGAAGCGATTCGCGCCGGAATTGCCGACGGCACCGTGGATGCCATTGCCACGGATCACGCTCCCCACGCGCCGGATTTGAAAGCGAAGCCTCTCGACGCCGGCGCGCCCTTCGGCATCATTGGCCTGGAAACGGCGCTGGGCCTGGCGCTCAGCGAACTTGTCCACCCCGGTTTGATTTCCCTCTGGCATATGATCTCTTTGCTCAGCGCCAACCCCGCGCGCATCATCAACCAGCCGCTGGGCCGATTGCAGGTGGGCGGAGCGGCTGACCTTACCCTCTTTGATCCGGATCTTGCCTGGACTTACCGCGCCTCCGAAGGCCGCTCGAAGAGCCGCAATACTCCCTTCGATGGGCGCACTTTCCGCGGCGCGGTCACGGCCACCATCGTGGCGGGCAACATCGTTTACCGTCGAGGGTGAGCATAGTGTGCAGGGAGCTCCACAGCGTTCCAGAGCCACCAACGCGGCGAGAAGACCCAGCTAACCTTCACGCCAGTTTTTGATATTTGTCATGATATAGCATGTCAAACACCTTAATATCGAGCGACTTGGGAAAGCCGTTCGCTTGACATTTTGTGCCATACAACTCGTTAAATCAACCGTTTAGCACAAACTTCTTAACCTTAACTCTCCTTCCTCGTATCATTTACACGCAAAGCTAGGGCGCAGGGTTTTTCGGACTCTTGGTTCCCTGAGACCCGGATGGCACCTCGCAAGGGCGAAGCAGTCTCGAATTGATCGTCATAGCCTTGGGGAAAGGCCGTGGCGAACTACGGCTTTCGGCGGGCATCGGTGGTTTATCCACAATGGGTTCGAGAAGCGCCGGGTATTTTGCCCTGGTTTTTGCCTAGAGCTGCAAAGAAAACCCAGGAAGCTTTTGGGGATTGACGGTTCATCATCTTTAAGGGGAGAGGATAATTCGTTATGCCGAGAATCAGAGGTCAGCGGCTTTTGAAGTTTGTGGACCAGGCCGTTTGTTCGACGGCGACGGTAGTGTTTGACACCGTCCAGTTCTTCAACAAGTACCGCCCAGGCGCAAGCTTCATTCCCAAGTGGTCTGACAAGCCGCTCTTGAAATCCTACCAGAAGACCAAACCCCCATTGGGCTGGCCCCGGCAGACCGATTCACTCTGCCCGGAGTGCGTGAAGGAAGCGCGTTCCAAGATCATGAATGGCGACGAGAATTGGCAGTCGTTGCTCAGCGAGAAGACCGGTGAAGTCAAAGCCAACATCATCGAGCGTGACGGCGAGGTCTGGATGGTGAAGGATTGCCCCAAACACGGGCACATTGAAGACATGATGGCCGCCGACGCCAAATTCTTGAGCTGGATCGAACAGAACTTCCCCGGCCGCGACATTCGCGCCCACAATGACGAGGGCCTACACAACCATGGATCCAGTTCCATCAAGCACGGCCG
>PLWR01000212.1:8455-9000 GCA_003165615.1 Acidobacteriota bacterium
CCGCGCCGCCAGATGTCGGTGCAGTTCTCCGGTGGCGAACCCACCATGTCCCCGTATTTCCTCGACGCCATTCGCTACGCGCGCAAACTCGGTTACAACAGCGTGCAGGCAGCGACCAACGGCATCGAATTTGCCCAAAGCAAGGATTTCTGCAAGCGCGCCTTCGAAGCGGGCCTGCGTTACGCCTACCTGCAATTTGACGGTATCGGCAACGACGCCAACGGCCATCGCCAGGTGGGCAATCTTTTCGACGTCAAGCTGCGTGCCATCGAGAACATGCACGAGGCCGGTATCGAGATCATCCTGGTCATTACCATCGTGAATAATGTGAACAACGACCAGGTTGGCCCCATCGTAAACTTCGCCCGCGAGAACCCCAAGAAAATCGCCTTCGTCGCCTTCCAACCCGTTTCCTTTACCGGCCGTGATGAGGACATCACTCCGCAGCGCCGCCTGCGACAGCGCTACACACTTGCACACCTCGCCGGCGACGTGAAGAAGCAGACCGGCATTACCGAACCCACCCGCGACTGGTTCCCCATTTC
>PLWR01000212.1:9006-12281 GCA_003165615.1 Acidobacteriota bacterium
AACCAAGGAATGGGCGCCGGTACCGGAATTCTTAAACGTCCCCGGACTGGTGAAGGATATTCAGAAGATCACGGACGCGGGCCGCGGAAAGAAGTTTTCGAATTTCATGTTGGCCATGGGGATCCTGAAAAACTACAGGCCCTTTAAGGCGCCTAAGAGTTTGGCCCTGGCGGATCTGATCAAGAAATTTGACAAGTCGTTTGCGCTCTCGGGGGAAAAGAAGACGCGGGAGAAGTACGGCGCCTCGGACCCGAATCGCACCCTGGAAGACGCCATGAAGCGCCGCTCCGATCCGTGGAACCTGCTCTTNNGCCGCACCGAAATGTGCATCATCCCGTACGCGACGCAGTTGGGAGAAATCTCCTTCTGCGCCTACAACACGGGCATTGGCTGGCGGCAGATTATCGAGAACATGTACAAGAACGCCAGCGTGGCGGAGTGGTATAAGACCCACGGCAAACACGCGATTTATGCCAAGGGTAAGAGCGTGGAACTGGATACCGTTGAGCACAGTCTCAAGGTGAACGCCGAAGACGCCGCGCGCGTTCGCACTCTCGAAGACGTGCCGCAGACCGCGGCGGAAGAAGAAAAGGCTCGCCGCAAGGCAGCATGGGAAGCGCAGCAGGCCGCACAAGCCCGGAAGGTGTATGAGGATATTGTCCTTCAGAAGCCCAAGTCGGACTTGGTGCAGATTGGCGCTCCCGCGAAAGCGGAAGAGGAGAAGGTCGCCGTTTAGTTCGATTGTCTCAACTATATCGAAAAGGGCCGCCCTCGCAGGCGGCCTTTTTTGTTGGGAGCCTCCACCTGCCGCCGCAAACCAATAAGGAATTCACCACAGATTCGCATGAGCCTGGGGCTCGCCACGACGAATGAAAATGCGCGAAGCGCTGTGGCACAGCCATTTTCATAGCAGAGGCACAGAGGTCATGGAGAACAGACGCACGTAGAAACTCTGGGTCAAGAAACCAAGGAACCCTAATTCCAACCCCTGTAAGCAGAACTGTTTTTCTCTGTGGTCTCCGCGGTGAATCTTTTCCTTGCGGCGCGAGATGATTTTAGGAATGAGAATTAAAGAGGTTTCAATTACACAGTAACCGGCAGCCCGACTGTGGCGTGCCCGGGCGCGCGGGGGGGAGAGCTTCCATTGACGTTCGCGGCTTACTTGGAACCCACGGCAGGCCCCGCACGGCGTGTTGCAATTCCCGAACGCAAAGGGAGTGATGGTCAGGTCGAAGAATGGAGCACAGGTTCTTGAAAAAGCGTTGGCGTTGCCGCCAAACGAGCGAGAAGAGTTGGCAGACAGGCTCCTTTCAAGCCTTGACACGAAGCGTCAACGCAAAATTGACGAACTGTGGGCAGAGGAAGGGGAAGACCGGATTGATACGTTTGAACCAGGCGGGATCAAAGCCCTCTCGGTAAAACAGCTTTTAATCAGGTTACGGGGGTGATCCATGGCCATAAGATTCCTGGCGTCTACAGGGTCCTCAAACGATGCCAGCAACTCTCTCCCTTGAAGGCGACGGCAAGTTGTGATACATGTAGTACAATCAGCTAAGAAGAGAGATTTGCACATGCCCTCATCGGTGCGGTTAGGAACAAAACTTGAAATGCGGTTGGAACGACTTGCCCAACGGACGGGCAGGCCCAAATCCCTTTACATTCGGCGCGCGGTCAAGGAATACCTGGACGAGCAGGAAGATTACTTGATCGCGGTCCAACGATTGGAAGAGAATCTTCCCTCTATCCCGCTTGAAAAAGTCCTCGATGAACTCAACCTACGCCGTCAGGCTCGACCCAAGGGCCGCCGCTGAACTCCGCAAACTCGACCGCTCCGCTCAGGAACGGATCGCCCGCTTTCTCTCCACACACGTCCAAGGTCAGGCGAATCCCCGCGAACAGGGTAAATCCCTGACGGGCGGCAAGGCAAGGTTGTGGAGATACCGGGTTGGCACCTACCGGGTAGTCTGTCACATTGACGATGCCGAACGGACGGTCGTGGTGATGCGAATTGGCCACCGCAAGGACGTGTACCGCTAGCGGACCGCGCTCAACATTTCTTCTATTTTGGCGGATTAAGCAGGGTTTCCAGGTCGGGCAGCCGGTGGCGAACAAGTTCGATTTGTTCGGGCGTGAACAAGTTTTTCTTTAGCGCGTCGGCGAGTTCCTGCATTGCGTCGAGTTTGGCTTGGGGTGTCGCGCTCGCGTCCTGCAAGATTCTTTGCAAATTATCCTGGGCCTTTTCCGCCTCCCGAATCTGAGCGGCGGCCTTATAGGTCAGGACAAACTCCCGCACCGAAAGCCCGCGCTTTTTGATGATGCTTTCAGCCTTGGGCTGCTTTTGCAGGTTGGCAATCTCTGCGTCCAGGTCGCCACCACCTATCTTGATGGGAAGATTTTGGGCGCGAAGGTCGGTCAGTGCTCCCAGCGTTTTATTCAGTGCGTCCTGGGTGAGAACGTAGGGATTGGAATCATCCGCTGGAGTGCCGTCTTTCCCGTCCGCCCCGAGGAGCACGGGCGCAGCGATGAGGAGCACCATGATGGGCAGCAACGAGAATGAACACCGCACTTTTGGCCTCCTTGGATCGTGGGAGAGGGTCTCACAGCCTTCGTTAATCCCCGCCGGCGGAGGGAGGAGTCATGCAATCTGACTCAGGCCAATTTGGGGCGGTTTGACAGCCGTACCAGCGGCTTGGTGAGTAATTCCGGGCAAATTTCCCGCAGGAATTGGTGATTTTCCGCGTCAGTATCCAGGAATTCCAATCCCACCTGGCCCTGCTCACTTCTCCACGCGACCACAGCAGGAGTCCGGAATTCCCGGCCCTTCCACATCATGGAAAACTGGCACTCCTGGTGAATCTCCATGGTGGGAGCATACTCCAGCAGGCATCCGAGGACGCACAAGTCTTCCACCATCACCGCGAGGGCGGCATCCACCCCCGGCAGTTTGACGCTGGCCTGCAAGTGAGTTGAGTAGCGCGGAACCCGCCGTCGTTCTTCACCCATACGCGCAGAGTGTAAATCCTCTTTTCCGAAATCGCAACATGGTTTATTGATGCGCGGTCATCAGCTTCCCTTTCACTAGCGCCGCCTCAACCTGCGGGGGAGGAAAGATTTCTGAGCAACATGTTTCACACGGTGATAAGGGAGGCCGCGAACCCCAAGGATATTGGTTGCATCTTCACCCCGTGGGGCGTCATATTTCAAGTTCGTTCGTTGGGAGTATATTTATTGGGTATTTGACAGCCAGAAGGGAGCAACCATGCGCTGGTACCACT
>PLWR01000632.1:0-126 GCA_003165615.1 Acidobacteriota bacterium
AAGAGGAAAAACCCACCGGCGTCATCGTGCAGTTCGGTGGGCAAACGCCTTTGAACCTGGCACGTCAGCTCAAGGCGGCGGGTGTGCCCATTATCGGCACCACGCCGGAATCCATCGACTTGGCGG
>PLWR01000632.1:160-4295 GCA_003165615.1 Acidobacteriota bacterium
TGGTAATCGCTTACGATGAAGCCACGCTGCGTGAATACGTTTTGCGCGCAGAAGAGTTACAGCGAGCCTTTCCGATTCTGGTCGATCGTTTTCTTGAAAATGCCACGGAAGTCGATGTGGATGCCCTCGCCGACGGGACCGATGTGGTAGTGGCGGGCATCATGCAGCACATTGAGGAGGCCGGAATTCACTCCGGCGACAGTTCCTGCGTGCTTCCGAGCGTGAGCATTCCCGAGGATCAGCGCCAGCTTTTGCGCGACTACACGGTTCGCCTGGCACTCGAGCTCAAGGTGGTGGGGCTGATGAATGTGCAGTACGCCATTCAAAACGGCAAGGTCTACGTGCTGGAAGTGAACCCTCGCGCCTCCCGCACGGTGCCTTATGTGAGCAAAGCGACGGGCTTCCCACTCGCCAAAATTGCCTCGCGGCTGATGGTGGGCCGCAAACTCGCGGAATTCGGCCTGCCCACGGAGCTGCCGGTCAGCCATTCCTTTGTGAAGTCACCCGTTTTCCCGTTCCAGAAATTGCCGGGAGTGGACACGATTCTTGGACCGGAGATGAAATCCACCGGAGAAGTCATGGGCGTCGCGGACAGCTTTGGACTGGCGTTCGCCAAGGCTCAGCTAGGTGCACGACAGCGGATTCCCATCAAGGGGCGCGTCTTCATTTCCGTTAACGATCAGGACAAACCCGGAGTGATCCCCATCGCGCGTGATTTGGAAAGTCTAGGTTTCACGCTGGTCGCTACTCGGGGCACGGCCACGGCTCTGCGCGCCGCAGGCGTCAAGGTGGAAAGGGTGTTTAAGGTCAACGAGGCGCGGCCCAATGTGGTGGATCGCATCAAGAGCGCCGAGATCGACCTGATCATCAACACGCCGCTGGGCCCCAAGTCGCGCTTCGACGATAAAGCGATCCGGCGCTCGGCAGTACAACATGGGGTGACCTGCATCACCACGCTTTCCGGGGCCGAGGCGGCGATCCAAGGAATTCGAGCCCTCCAGGAAGGTCAAACTCACGTGGAGAGTTTGCAGAAGCTCCATCAGCGGCAAAGGTCGGTGTCACCATGACGAGAAATGAAGTTCTCCAAAATCTGGAAGGGGTTATTTGCCCCGTCGTCACACCCTTTAACCGGCGTGGCGATGTGGATGAAGGATTCTTCCGCGAGAATCTGAGCCGCATCAGCGGCATTGGACTGGCGGGAATCCTGGTGGCGGGTTCAACGGGCGAGGCACCGTTCCTGACCGAACCGGAGCGGCTGCGGCTGGTTGAGATCGCCCGGGACGTCGTGAAAGCGCCCGAAATCCTGATGGTGGGCACCGGTTTGGAAAGCACCAGTGGCACGCTGAAACTGAGCCGCGAATCCGTGGCGCGCGGGGCCGACGTGCTTCTGGTGCTCACCCCAAACTACTTTAAGCCATTGATGAACGCGGACTCGCTTGTAGCTCACTATCGTGCGGTGGCTGCCGGAGTCAAAAAGCCGGTGGTGATTTATTACATCCCGCAGTTCACCGGCCTTCCGGTCGATGTGGCGACGATCGTCCGGCTCTCCCGGCTGCCGAATGTGGTGGGGCTTAAGGAAAGCTCCGGCGACCTGGAATTCGTGCGCTCCGTTCTGCGCAAGGTGCGGCCGGGGTTCCGCATGCTGGTGGGGGCAGTATCGATTATGTATGACGCCCTGTGCGCAGGCGCGGTGGGGGCAGTGCTGGGCCAAGCCCATTTTGCTCCCTCCCTCTGTGTAGGACTTTACGAAGCCTTCCTCCATCACCGGGCCAAGGAAGCGCGCGACTTGCAGCAACGCCTTTTGCCTCTGGCTCGGAAGATCGCTGTTCCTTATGGTGTGCCGGGGGTCAAGGCCGCCCTCGACCTGTTCGGAGGCCACGGCGGGATTCCACGGCTTCCTTTGCTTCCCGTTTCCGCCAAGGCAAAGAAAGAAATAGCGGCCGTCCTGCGCGAGGCGAATGCCGGGCTCACCGTCTGAGCGTGGCCATGAAAGATCTGCACTGGTTCCCGCCCATCCCTGAGCCGCGTGCGACGACGGCGCCGCCGGTGATTGGGTCGCTCATCGTGGCGGCAGCCCTTGGCGGCTTGTTGCTCGTGCGCGGCCAGCGCCTCTTGGCGATTGTGGTGTGGACCATAGCCTTTCTCCTTGCCCTGGCTTTGATTTCCCCGACGTTGCGGCGACAGATCTTTCGGGCGGCCCACTGGCTTGGGGCGGGCGCCGGGCACATCGCGACGCTGGCCCTGCTATGGCCTTTTTACGTACTGGTTTTTGGCACGATCCGTCTGGCACTCTCGGTGGCCAGGGTTGACCTGCTGGGGCTGCGGCTGCGCCGCGAACAGGAATCGTATTGGCAACCGGCAGCGCCGGAGCGGAAACGCGCACAGTATTATGAACGGCTCTTCACCGTAGAATCCACCCGCCAGGAATCCCAATTTCTCGCCTGGGCAATCGCGATTTTTGCTTTTGTCATGATCCTCGCCGGAAGCAGCGACTTGATTCTTCGGTCGATGGGCTTTGGTAACCCGATTGTCTACCGCGTTGATCCCCGCGTTGGCTACTACCCGGCTCCCCATCAGAATATTCATCGCTATGGCGGGGAAATTCTCATTAACGCTTTCGGAATGCGCTCGCGCAATGTTGCGGCGGAAAAGCCTGCGGGCACGTTTCGCATCCTCATGCTGGGCGATTCCACCTTGTACGGCGGATCGTACATTGACCAGAGCCAAACTTATTGTTCCCAATTGGAAGGGCTTCTGAATCAAAAGCCCACTCTGTTGCCAAATTCGCCGCGGCAAGTGGAAGTGCTTTGTATGGGAGTGAACGGTTGGGGGCCACAGCACGAACTCGCTTATGCAAAGGAATTCGGCCTCTTTGGTGCGGACATGGTCATGGTGATGGGTCCACCCAATGATGCGTATCGCCCGCCTTACGGAATTGCGCATATGCCGTTCTTTGCGGAAGGCCATCGACCGAACTTTGCCTGGCAGGAATTCTGGCAGCATCTTTTGTGGGAGCATAACCAACGAATAACCGGCGCAGGAAAGAGCTTTGAATCGGGGCCGCAGGCGAGTGAGGTCCTTGCCGATGGCGTCGCCGCCTGGCTGGGCATTGCAACCCTGGCGCGGGCGCAGGGGGCGCGCGTGGATTTTGAGTTGCTTCCCAGTGTGAATGAAGCCCAGGAAGGTAGGGCGGCAGAGTCCACCCAGCATGTCCTCGATGCTCTGCTCCCTGAACTCGCCAAGAGAAGCATTCCAGTGGCGTACCCTCTCACCTTCTTTCAAAGCAATTTGAGCGTCCCCAAGCTTTATCACGATGGGGCGCACCTCGACACATCCGGGCATAGGGTTTACGCGCTTTATCTGCGCGACCGGGTTTGGCAATTGGCGTCAGCGGAATAGCCAGCGATGAATATCCTGGGGATCAGTGCGTTTTACCATGACAGCGCCGCGTGCCTGGTGCGGGACGGGCGGATCATCGCCGCAGCCCAGGAAGAGCGCTTTTCGCGGCGGAAGCACGACGCCCGCTTTCCCATTCACGCCGTCAACTTTTGCCTGGCGGAAGGGAAAGTGGGGAAGAACGGTATCGACGTTGTTGCCTATTACGAAAAACCGCTCACCAAGTTTGTGCGCATCCTGAAATCTCACTTTGTTTCCGCTCCCCAAAACTGGGAGGCGTTTCGACAGGCCATCCCGCTGTGGCTCAAGGAACGCTTGTGGATTCCTTATGCCATCGAGATGGAATTGCGCCGCCTTGGCTACGCGCGCCCGCGGAAGTTTGTTTACCCTGAGCATCACCAGTCGCACCAGGCCAGCGCCTTTTTCCCCTCGCCGTTTCCGACCGCCGCAATCCTTACCGCGGACGGGGTGGGTGAATTCGATACCACGACCTTCGGGAAAGGGCAGGGCAACAGCGTTTCGATTCTCCGGCAGCAGCAATTTCCGCACTCGCTCGGACTTCTTTATTCTGCTTTCACCTACTACACGGGGTTCAAAGTCAACTCCGGGGAATACAAGCTGATGGGTTTGGCTCCGTACGGGCGTCCCACGTATGCCGACCGCATTTATCAGCACCTCATAGACCTGCGGGCGGATGGTTCCTTCCGGCTGAATATGAAATATTTTGGTTTCCTGCACG
>PLWR01000676.1 GCA_003165615.1 Acidobacteriota bacterium
AGCAGCACATTCAAGTCCTTGGAGAAGGCGTAGAGCACCACAATCGCCATGATGATGGCGGGGGAAATAAAGCGAATCTGGACGTCCGTGACCACGCTCAGGTCGCCCATGAGCCAGAAAGCCGTGCCCCGAACGTCGCGCGTGGAGAGTAAGGTCAATATAAAAAGAATCATGGCGGAAAGAAACGACGCTGTCACCACTCCGGCCAGCAGCAGCGTGTAGCTCGATAGCCGGCCGGCGCGCCGCCCGAGCATGTAGACCCAGGACATGGTCAGAACCGCGCCCACAAACGCCGTGAGGGGAGTCGCCGATGCCATCCGTCCGCCAAACCACAGCGCCACAATCGCCCCCAACGCCGCGCCGCTCGATACTCCCAGAACGTAGGGGTCCGCCAGGGGATTCCGCAACAGGGCTTGCAGACCCGTTCCCGAAACCGCCAGGGCCGCGCCCACCAGCATGGCCAAAAGGATGCGCGGAAGGCGGATGTCGCGCACGATGACGCTTGCTTGCGATCCCGGATGCTGACCCAGCAGCCCCGACCACACCTCGCCCAGGGAAAGATGGACGCCGCCCAGCGCCAAGGCTCCGAAATCAACCAGAACAAGGGCCGCGGCCAATGCCAGCAGCAGGAAGAGCACATTTCGGCGAGTGGGAGAAAGGGTCATGGTGTTTTGCTCTGCTGCCTGGCAACGGGATGAAGGATGTTTGCCAGTTCTTCCAGCGCATCGATCAAGCGAGGGCTGGGGCGCATGATAGTTTCACTAACGATGTAGATGCGATGATTTTTCACCGCCGCCAGGTCTCGCCACCCCGGCAGCTTTTGAAATTCGTCGAGCCCGGGAGCGAAGGCGTCCGTCTGGGGAAACAAGATCACATCCGGGGCCCTATTCAGGACATTCTCCAAACCCATGTGCGGCCACTCCATCTTCAGGTCGTCGCTGATGGAAACGCCCCCGGCGCGCTGGATGACATTGGAAATGAAAGTCTGGCTTCCTGCCGTGATGAGGGGGTGGTACCAGACCACAAAAAGCACCTTGAGGCGCGGCTGGCCTTGCACCTGTTTATCGACGGCGGCAACCCTGGCGCGCAGGCTCGCCACCAGCTTTTGCGTGGGCTGGTCCCAATCGAGAACACGTCCCAGATCTTCGAGGGATTGAATCGTGCCTTCCACCGTGTGCGCCGTCACTCCATAAAGCGGGATGCCGAGGTGTTCAAGTTGGTCAGCCGTCACGCGCCGGTTGGCTTCATCGGTGCCCAGAACCAGGTCGGGCTTGAGCGCCACGATCTTCTCCAGATTGGGACTTAGCATGGCGCCCACATGCGGTACGGCACGAGCCTGCGGGGGGTAATCACAATAGTCCGTGTCGCCCACCAACCGGTCCGCAAGCCCCAAAGCGTATAAGGTCTCGGTGACGCTGGGCGCAATCGAAACCAGTCGGCGGGGATGGTCGGGAAGATTCACCCGGCGGCCCGTCTGATCGGTCACCACCCGTGCGGAGAGGGCACTCGCCGACAATAGCAGCGCCAGGACAACCGTCCCGAGGAGTTTGCTATCGACAAGGCGTGTGCATCCTCCGCTGGTACCGGAGGCTGGCGCAAGGCCGGCTCGATTTCTGAGGGAGAGATTTCGCATTCCTCGCGCCATATAAAACAAAAGCTCCGCGAGCTCTTGACGAGGGCGGAGCTACATGCTCCCACTCTTTCTCGCGAAGAGTGTGCGGCGGGACCATCATCGTATTCACACGATGCGTCCCCGGGCACCCAGGCAGGTCTCCTGACTCGCGGCGCGCTCACGGCCCGGCTCCGCCTTCCCACCCTATTCGCTCGATGCGGGCAGTGGCTTCGTCCGGGAATCCTGGCTCCCGGCGAATGAGCAGGGCCCGCCGCTCACAGTGGCGGGACCGTGGCCGAATCTCACGGCCTTCCCTCTTGTTCCTCACACTTGGCCGGAACCTGGGTCCGTACAGTCAGAGACGTAGTGCAGTGCGGCAGAGCCGGACCCCGTGAAACTTCAAGGCTGCACCATCTCGCCGTTCAGTCTATGTCGTGAAAATATGTTTGTCAAACTTCCGCTCCTCGTCAACAATAGGCATTGTCATGAAAACCCGAATCTTCGTAGCTTTGCTAGTAGCTGTCGTTACCGTGCCGTGGGCTGCGGTGGCGAAAGAAAAGAAACCGACGGGACCCGTTGCCCCGATCGGATGGCTCGATCTCCATGCCGGCTCGCGTGATTTTTCTGTTTCCGAGGCCGACTGGCAAAAAGCTACCCGGCATCTGCCTCAGGGAGAGCTTCTCCCCGTTCTCAAGATAAAGGAAAAGCATGGCGCCACCTTGGGCATGGTGGGGGCGCTCAATTGGCAGACGGGCTTCGCGGAATTGGGATGGGTGAAAATAGGCCCGGCGGAGTTGAAGCCCCCGGAATCCTATCCGCCGGATAGCGAAATACTACGGCTGCTCGGCGACCCCTATATCGATGATCTCGTGGCGGAGAAAACGTATATTGCAAGATTTTCAGTGCGGCAAGCCCAGGGCCCTGCGGCGTTGCTCTGCTATGTGCTCACCGCGCCGTTGTCGATGGCGAAACTCGCCATCTTCACTCCCAGCCAGGGAAAGTTCTTGCCGGGCGAAGCGGTGGACATTTCCATGAAGGATTTGCAGCCCGGAATTACCTCTCTGGAAATCCGTGACCTGGTGGGCGATGGAAGCGACTGCGTCATCGCCCGGGAGAATTTCCGCGAGATAGAGGAAACCTTGGGCACCAACCTCGTCATCAGAAGAATCGTGAACGGTCAGTTTCAGGTCGCCTGGCAGGCGCCCATCAAGTTCAAGAATCTTTCGCAATACAACCCCAAAATGCAGATTCTCCAGCCGCCCGAGAAGAACATTGGGGCGCCGGGAACGGTAACCACCGCAGAGGTAACGTTTCGCTCCAATGGAAAAGGGCAGGAGCCCGTTTGGAGTGGGAAGGTGGAGTTTTTTGTAATCGGCAGAGAGAAAGCGCTCGATTTCGTAAAGATCGAGAAGGCGTGCCCGTGGGATGGCCGGGAATTCACACCCCTGCGGTGAGTGTCCCCGTCATTACCTTGGCCTGCGAACGCGCTATAATCGGGCCGCCTCCCTACGGCTGGAGATGCCGACGGACCGTCCGAGCAAACGGAAGCCTTAAGAACGGAGCCTCCTATGGAGGAAAAGCTGCTGCCTCTGTTTCCCCTCGAGATGGTGCTCCTTCCGGAAGAACCGCTCCCTCTTCACATTTTCGAAGATCGCTATAAGATTATGATTGGTGAGTGCCTCGAGGCCAAGGCAACAGGAAAAGGCCAGCAGGAATTCGGAATAGTCCTGCTGAACGGGCAAGCCGTGAGTGCCGTAGGTTGCACCGCGCGCATCCTCAACGTGACCCGCCGGTATGAAGACGGCCAATTGGATATCCTTGCCGTCGGCAAGCGCCGTTTTGAAATTCTATTGACCAACGAGGAAAAACCTTACCTGCAAGCGGCTGTCGAATACTTCGAAGATGAGGGCCCCGACACACCCGGCAATGAGACAGCGGAATCAGCCATCGAACGTTTTCGCGCAGCCATGAGAAGGCTGCGCCACGCTGCGGAGATGCCGATTCACCTTCCCCGCCCTTACCGTTTTCTTTCCTTTCGCATCGCTGCCGCGCTCCCCCTCGACCTGCAATTCAAACAGCAACTGCTGAGCCTCCGTAGCGAACCGGAGCGCCTCGCGTTGGTCCTGCGTGCCCTGGAGATTCTCCTGAATCAGCTTGATCACGTGCAAGAATCCCAGAGAAAAGCCGGCGGCAACGGCCACGCCCGCCACGGGTGAATCTGGGACAGATTGTCTCTTGACAAAATGAGCCAATAGGTATAGGCTAGATAGGCGATGAAGGCCAGACGCAGGGCGGCCGCCCCCACGAAAGTCCTCCTAACTCACCCATGCGGTCGTGAAATCAGCCACCACAAGAAAATATTAAAAATGAAGGTTGCTCCCAATGAGTTATTGAAAACAAAGGGGCAAGAAAAGTGCTCCCTATGAGTTTATGAAAACAAAGGAGTTATCGTATTTTCCGGATTACTTTGTGATACGCAAGGAGTTAGCGGCGGTTTCCACGCTCATACACCCGGCGTCGAGTACTGGTGTCATTGGGAGTTGGATCCCTGCTCTCGGCGATCCGCCGCAAAGGTTTGAAGACCCCGCTCGATCTCGATTATCAGGATTTGCAAGTCCACCAGTGTGAGTATCAAAGCTCCTGCGCCACGGTGCTGATGCTCGATTGCAGCCATAGCATGATTCTGTATGGGGAGGATCGCTTTACCCCGGCCAAGAAAGTTGCCATGGCCCTCTCCCACCTCATTCGCAGCCAGTACCCGGGCGACACCCTGCACCGTCCAGAAGGTGACGGAAATCTGTCGCGGCAAGGCTTACTTCACCACCCCTTATACCCTTGGGCAATACCTGCTGATGGATTATATGAAAAAGAAAGTTAAGCATATTCATTAGATAGGGTCGGGGCACGGAACGAAGTTCCAAGCCTGCCCCGGGCGGAGACGCACTCCATCCTGCGGGTTCTGCTACAATATTTCTCGAATCTTATGGGGAAGAAACCCATGCCGGCTCTAAGCACAGGGATGACCGCGCCAAGTTTTCAGCTTCCGACAACTACGGGTGAGCGTCTTTCCTTGCCCGAGGCTCTTGCCCGCGGCCCTGTTTTGCTGGCGTTTTTCAAGGTTTCCTGCCCCACTTGCCAGTTCACCTTCCCCTTCCTGCAACGCCTCTACGAGCAACTTCGTGAACAAGGCGTGCAAACCTGGGGAATCGCACAGGACAAGGCAGCAGACGGTGTGCGATTTGCCGCCGCTTTCGGGATCACATTCCCCATCTTGGTCGACAACTCGCCTTACAAGGTTTCCCGAGCTTACGGCCTGACGCATGTGCCGTCGCTCTACCTCATTCAGCCGGACGGCCGGATCGAGATTTCCGGTGAGGGCTTCTGCAAGGCCGACCTTCTCGCCATCCAGCAATCCATGGCGCAATCGCTTTCCGCCACCCCGCCCGCACTTTTCCTTCCAAGCGAGAGAATCCCGGAATTTAAGCCCGGGTGAGGGTCGAAAAACTAGGCTTGGTCCAAGCCTGCGCGCAATCGGGTGATCGGGAGATCGGGTGAGCAAGTGATCGGGTGAACAAGTATCCCCATCCCGCCTCATGGGTCGTCTGCTCACTTGACCAACCACAATCATCGAGGAGGGATTTACGCACCTTGGCACAATCAGGAGAGTTCTGTCTCTACCAGTTGCACACGCTTTTTGTGCTTGGGAAGTTTCTTCCGTCTATCCACATGGGTTTGGGCCGCAGGTGGGGAACCTACGCGCAAACGTGCCTGGCGTTTGACCTCGGTTGTGCTTTTGAACGGCTTGGGCTTTTTGCGGCTCATGGGCAATGTGGCTCGTGGTTAGTAGCTAGTGGTCAGTGCACTGCTGTCAGTGGTTAACATCCAGCAAACCTATTCCTAACCACTCGCAACTGGCCACTGCTTTGGGGAGACTTGGCGGAAGTGTGTCGGAATCGAACCGACCGGCCCACCATAAGCGGGTCCACAGGATTTGAAGTCTTGGACGGACA
>PLWR01000227.1:0-3537 GCA_003165615.1 Acidobacteriota bacterium
CGGAGTCAAGTACATACCCACCTAGTGCAAATAGTGAATGATATCGGTTTCGTAGGATGCTACAACCGGGCATCCGTGTCGTCTTGCCCAGAGCTGCCCGAAATAAGCCAGGACACCGGGACTCATCAAGTGGACCAAGTCCGGCTGGAAGGCTTCCACCCTGGCAAATTCCCGGCGGTGAAATCTCCAGTGAGGGAGGATGATAGGCATTTCCGGATACAGCGGAAAGGGGACGGCCCTGAACTCCACGACTTGTTCCTGTCGGGGGTTTGCCTTGTGGTATGGTACTGCCAGAAGAACCTGGTGCCCGCGCGACCGAAGATAGTTGACCAGTTCGACCTGGGTTCTCACCACCCCGTTCACCTGGGGCGCGTAGGCTTCTGAAAAGAGGGCAATCCGCATGAAGTGGTCATCCGCGGCAATCAGGCTTGCAAGAAAGGCTTTGCTCCTGGCCAGGGTCCGTCAGATCAACATGGATGCTTCAATACACTCACCAGTGCCTCGGGCGAGAACCTCGTCGTCTTCTTTCACTCTTCATATCGCACGGCTGTGAAAGACCAGCCAGTAGACGACCATGGCCAGGAGAAACGTGACCTGGCTGGAAAAGAAGAATTTCACGATGGGAACTTCCCCCGGCAGTAACTTCAATTTGCGCTCCATATAAGCAAACCCGAGGCAGGAAATAGCCGTCAAAACAAACCCAACGTGAGTGCATGTGCCGGCAATGGCTCCGTGGGCGAACAACAAACCGAAAAGACCCCCACAGCACCAGACCACGGCTTTGGGCTCGCAACCTCGAAAGGGTCTGCGGAGCTGGCCCAGCATGAGGGCACAGAACAACAATTGCCAGCCAATGTGGGGAAATACATGTCCCACCACCTGGCGGATCCAGTGGAAGTTTATTTTGAGTCCCACCACGGGTTCACTATTCAGTGGGGAGAGCATCTGTTCGTCAAGCTTGGCGGTAAGATGGATGCCGTTTCCGATGGCCACCCAGACAATCGCGGCCACCAGCAGAAGGTCGATTGCAAGATCCGGGACGGCGAAATCAGGATTTTCATCATGGTTCCGAATTCCCCAAATGTGGGCAAGACCGAAGAAGGGCAACGCCAGTAAAGTAAATGCCAATTCCAGCAGGGCATCGACGGTAAATCGTGCTTGCCCTAAGGAAATAACCGGGTTGCTGGGTTTGAAAAAGTAGAGGGCTGCAAAACTCACGTAGCAGCATAATCCAAAAGCAATCCCCAGCAGCCGTATGTTGACCATCGGGCGTAAGGTCACCGTTTCCACGCTTTCATCGGCTGCCGTCAATATCTCACCATTCATGTACGAACTCCTCAGATTCTTGTGTGTGACATTCTCACCTGGTGGGGGTAGGTGTACCAGTTGCTATTGGCGAGCGAACATCCGATTTTATCTGCCAGCCGGCCGGTAATATACATCGAACTGCCTCCGCACACAATACATGCTGCCACTTTTCGAGGGCCGGGTGTTTCCGATGGTCGGCCGGAGGACAGCCCTGCGGCTCCCCTCGTCCCGGGGCAAGCGCAGACGTGTGCATGAGGTCAGCACTAGGCTTGCTGAGGTTCTTGCCGGGCGCCGGAGGGCAGCGTGATGCGGAAGGTTGTGCCGTGGTTGACTTCGCTGGTGAAGTCGATCGTGCCATTGTGGAGTTGCACCACTCGAAACGCCATGGCCAGCCCCACGCCGGTGCCGCCGCGTTTGGTGGTGAAAAAAAGCGAAAAGATTCTTTTCTGCGCATCGGGGGGGATCCCCACGCCGGAATCGCTGATTTCAAGTTCAACGGAGTTGGACGTGGCGCGGGGGGTGATCGTCAACTCGCCTCCCTGGGGCATGGCCTGGCATCCATTCAAAACCAAGTTGAGCAGCGCTTGCTTGAAGAGGTCGCGATCGACGCGCACCGGCGGCATGGCGCCGTCGCCCGCCAGGGTCAGTTGGACGTTACTGCTGCGCGCCTGCGGCTCCGCCAGGGCGAAAACCTCGCGCACCAGGGGCGCGATGTCCACATCGGCGGCATGAATCTCCACCGGCCGGGTGAAATCCAAAAAGGTTTTGACCACGCGATCGAGGCGNNGGGTTCTTGACTTCGTGGGCGACGCCCGACATCAGCCGCCCGATGGCGGCGAGTTTGGTGGTGGAGTCGATCTGGTCGCGAATCTCCGCGCGCGATCCCGTGTCGCGCAGGGTGATGAGGCAACCCATGCGCTCAACGCCCACACCCACGAACTGCGCGTTCACGGCGACGCGGGTACCCGGATTGCCGGGCAATTCAAGCGTTTTCCAAAGCAGCGATTGGCGCGTTTGGAAGGCTTGACGCAACAGGTGGTGCAGGGGGGTCTCCTGGGAAAACACTTCCACGGCAGGGCGATGTGCCGGGATATTTACGGACGCGCCCAGAAAGCGCTCCGCCGTCGGCGTCGCCAGAACCAACCGGTCCTGCTGATCGAAAAGCAACAAACCATCGCTGAGGTTGCTGAAGATATGGCCCAGATTTTCCTGGAGGCGGACGAAGGCAGTTTTTTCCCCGCGCATCTGCTCGCCCAAAAGATGGAGTTTGGAGGAGAGAATGCCCCACTCATCGCGCCGCTTCAGTGTCACCGGGCCGGAGAACTCGCCGCGCGCCAGCAAGTCGACGCTCTGCGAAATATTTTCCAGCGGCCGCAGCATGCGCAAAGAGACTACGGCGGCCGAAAGCGTGGCGAAAACGATTGCCACGAGCGACAGCAGCAACGCGGCGCGAAGATTGGGCCAGATCTCATCGCGCAGCAACACCGTGGATACGCCCACCCGCACATCCCCCAGCGGCTTGGGGCCGATGGCGAGCGGCAGGGTGACTTCATAGACCCGCGGGGGGCCGAAGACCGTGCGGAGTTGCCGCACCACCCCCGCCCTAACAATCTGCGAAAAAGGCGGAGCCGGAGTGAGGTGATGGCCAACCTCCTCGGAATCGCTGTGAACCAAGGCGACGAGGTTCGTGTCAGTGATGGCGACATAGTCGACGACGGGCAAATAACCCACGGCCGATTCCATGGTCGACTTCAGACCCAGATCAGAAGCGAGGTGCGTTTGCACGAGACTGCGCAACGCCTGGAGGTCTTGTGGATTTTGCCCCTCGGGCATATAGCTTCCGGCCAGCGCCGCGCTCGCATGGTGCGAGACCTCGTAGGCGACGTATTCGCCCTTGCTTTGAACTTCCAGCAGGGCCTGGCGGGTAAGGTTCGAGATGTAAACCGTGGAGGTGACCACCACCACCAGCAGGACCAGCAGAGTGATGAGCGCGGTGAGCTTAGCTTTGAGACTCAGCCTCATATTCTTTCAACTTGTTGTGCAGAGTTTTCAAACTAATCGCCAGGAGTTCCGCGGCGCGCGTCTTATTGTTTTCGGTGAACGTCAGGGTCTCAAGAATCAGGCGGCGCTCCGCTTCTTCCACCGTCATTCCGGGCCGCAAGCGCAAGGCGTCGCTTGCGCTTGCCACCACCGGACGGCTGAAGTCGAGGCCCAGATTTTCTTTTCCCA
>PLWR01000227.1:3542-6491 GCA_003165615.1 Acidobacteriota bacterium
TCGAGGAGCGCCGCCGCCAAATCCGGAAGGTCCTCCAGATGGTCGCGCAGCGGGGGCATGGCGACGTGCACAACATTGAGGCGAAAGTACAAATCGCTGCGGAGCTGGCCCTGCGCCACAGCCTCCTCCGGGACTTTGTTGGTCGCCGCCAGCACGCGGACGTCGACGGAGATTTCTGACCGGCTTCCCAGACGGCGGACTTTCGAGTCTTCCAGGACGCGCAGAAGTTTGGCCTGCGTCGCGAGCGGCATCTCCCCGATTTCGTCGAGAAGCAAAGTGCCGCCATCGGCCAGCTCAAAGCAACCGATGCGCCGGCCCACAGCTCCCGTAAACGAGCCTTTCTCGTGACCGAAGATTTCACTTTCCATCAGCGACTCAGGAATCGCCGCGCAATTCACGGCCACAAAGGGTTTGGCCTGGCGGGGGCTCAGTTCGTGGAGGGTGCGCGCCGCCAACTCCTTCCCAGTGCCGCTTTCACCGGTAATCAAGACGGACGCGCTGGAGGGCGCCACCATTCCAATCAAGCGCATCACTTCCTGCATTTTGGGAGCGCGGCCCACCAGGCTTCCCAGCACGCCCAGATCGCGCAGGCGGCGATGCGCAACTTCCAACTGCCGTTCGCTCTCCTGCCACTCCATGCAGTTGCGCAATTCCACATGGAGCCGTTTGGGATCAACGGGCTTCTCCAGGAAGTTGTAAGCGCCCAGCTTGGTGGCCTCCACAGCTTCTTCAATGGTGCCTTGCCCCGTCAGCATGATGAAGCGCAGGCCCGGGCGCGCGTCATGGAGTTGGCGCAGCAGTTCCATGCCGGTCACCTGCGGCATACGAAGATCGGAAATGACCACGGCGGGGTTGAAAGCCGCAACCTTTTCCAGACCTTCGGCGCCGTCACTTGCCGTGTCGGTCTCATAGCCCCAGGCGTTCAGCAGGTCTGACAAACCCTGCCGCGCGTGGGGGTCGTCTTCCACCACCAGAATTTTTCCGAGCTTGGCCACAAGCCCCTCCGCTATGAATTTATATTATACTGCTTTCACACGCTCGGGTTGGAATGGCCTGCGCTGGCGAGACGTTTCCAAAGTGGGATATCGCACGGGTATCTGGGGAGAAGGCGGACTTCTCGAGATGGGTTAGGAAGGACCGGGCTTCAGAGGCTGCGGAAAAACTCATTAGCATTGTCATTCTGAGGAGGTCGCTGCGGCGACCGACGAAGAATCTCGCATTGCCTCGAAAACGCTCAGAGCGAGATCCTTCGCTGCTGCTCAGGATGACAGTTTGATAGGTTTTTCCGTAGCCTCTAAAGCCCCGCTCTTCTGCTGGCTTCATCCAAATGTGGTCACAAATTCGGGCCAGGCGAGGACACGTCAGCTATCTGGGTCGAAATTCGATGTAGTATTGCTCGTCGATTTCGTGGGGGAGCAGTTCCAGTGGCTTCCCCTGGACCCAGGGTTTATAGGTGGCTGTGAAGCGAATGCGCTCGTCGAGGGGCGGGTGGGTGTAAAGCCAGAATTTGATGAAAGGGCTGGAATCAGGGTCCGCCAAATCCTCTTCGCCCAGAATTTGCAAGGCATGGACCTCGGCAGAGTTCGGGTCCGCAACGACCCCGTAAGCCACTTCCAGGCCGAACTGATCAGCTTGATGCTCGTAATGGCGCGAGATGCCGTTCACAAGGGGATCTGACACCAGCACCAGCAGGGTGAGTACGATGAGTACAAGAGGAAGTGATGCCAAATCTCCTACTCCCTCGATGCCTGAGCGGGGGGCGGCTTTCTCTACCAGCCAATTCACGGCGAAGAATCCGAAGATGAAGAAGAGCAGGGCCACGACTTCGTCAAGTGCGAATTCCTTGGGTATGTGATAGAGGACGTAGTGGCCGGTTTCGTGCCCGAGAACCAACAACAACTCATCCGGCCCCATCTTCTTCAGAGTCGTGTCCCACACTACGACGCGCTTGCTTGTGCCCAGGCCCGAGACATAGGCATTGAGTTCCTTGGTTCGGGAGCTTGCATCCATCTCAAAAATTCGCGCGGGAGGGATGGAAAGGCCGGCGTGATTCAACATGGCCTCAATCCTTTCGACCAGCGCGGGTTGAGTTTTCTGAAGAGGAGTGAAGTTGTAGAACAGAGGTTCGATGGCGTAGGGTTCAATAAGGATGAAGGCCAGAACGAGAGGAATCGACGCCAACCAGAAATAGATCCACCAGCGGCGCGCGCTGCGGCGGACGACCGTGTAGAAAACCCAGGTCACAATGACGCCTATCGCCGCGACGACGGCAAGACTCTTTCCCCAATCGCCGAACCAGGACGCCAACCCTTGTGTCGAGAGGCCGAATCGGTGCTCAAGCATATAGCCGGAGTAGAAATCGAGAGGGAGATTCAGCAGAGTTGCCGCCACCACAAGCAACGGCACGAAAATCAAACACTGGACGAAGAAGTGCCGCGAAACCTCGCATGCCCATCCGCGGAGGGTCACGGCAATCCCGGCGCGCCAGAGGAAAAGGTAGATGCCTAGCGAAAGCAGAGTCCCGAGGAAGTAGAGGATATAGAGTGAGCGTGAATAGGCGATGGCCTTGGCGCGTCGCTCCGGCGTAAGGGTGTAGGTGGTCGGCTGGGGTGGCAAAGCCGGCTGAACCCGGCTTGGGGGAGGCGCGGGCTGGCTTGCTCGCGATGACGGCGCCGGCAAGTTTCCAGTCTGGCCCATTCCCCTCATGCCCGCAGGCATCAAGAGCCAACAGACGCCCAGCAGTATCCAAGCGAGCCGATTCATAAGTGCACTGACTAGTGGCTGGTGGTTAGTGGTTCGTTACTGACCACTAAACACTAACCACCATCCACTGCTTTCCTAGACCTTGGGCAGCACGATTCCCTGTTGGGCCTGGTACTTGCCCTTTTTATCTTTGTAAGACGTCTCGCACACCTCATCCGATCCAAGAAAAATGATCTGGCAAAGGCC
>PLWR01000731.1 GCA_003165615.1 Acidobacteriota bacterium
ACGGCCCCCCCTCCTTCAGCTTCTCAATAAGGCGCGGAGGATATCTCTTCTGAAAGATGGACTGCGATATGTCATATTGGACAAAAGCCCTGTTCTTGGCATTCAGTTGTGCGTCTTCCTTCGTACTCGGGCAGCAGCCCCCGGCGAAGGCACCGGCGCCGCACTTTGACCTTCTCTTAAAGGGCGGCCACGTCATTGACCCCGCCAATGGTCTCGACAGAATCATGGACGTTGGGATTTCCGGGGGAAAGATCGCGGCGGTTGCCGTAAACCTCCCCTCGAGCGAAGCCGGAAAAGTGGTAGATGTCTCCGGCCTGTACGTAACTCCGGGCCTGATCGATATTCACGTTCATATAGGCCGGGGGGGAGTTCCTTTGAACTGGTTCGAGCCGGAAGCAAAGGTTCAAACCGCCCCCATGGGGATTCCCGCGGACCACGTACTGACGTCAGGAGTCACCACCCTGGTCGACGCGGGGACGGCAGGCGCTGACACATTTCTTCAGGAAAAGCGGGAAGTAATCGATCATGCCAAAGTCCGCGTGCTGGCTTTCCTGAACATTGTCGCCGACGGCATGGAGGGGGGGACTGAGAACGACGTCGGTCGAATGAATGTTCAGCTCTGCGGCGAAACGATCCAGAAGTTCCCCGACATCATCGTGGGAGTGAAGACGGCGCACTATTGGACGGAGAAGCCATGGGACGCAGAACATACTCCGTGGGCCGCGGTAGACCGGGCAGAGGAATGTGGCCGTTTAGCCGGGGTGCCGGTCATGGTGGATTTCTGGCCCCGTGTGGATCGGACCTACGCCGACCTCATCCTGAAGAAGATGCGGCCGGGTGATATTCACACCCATGTGTTTGCGCAGCAATTTCCCGTCCTCCTCCCTGACGGCAAGCTCAATCCCATCCTGACCGAGGCACGGCAGCGTGGAGTGATCTTCGACGTAGGGCATGGTGCGGGCAGTTTCTGGTTTCGCAATGCCGTTCCCGCTGTAAAACAGGGCTTTATTCCTGATTCCATCTCCACGGACCTCCACAACGATGACGTCAATTATGTCAGCATGACGGAGGTGATGTCCAAGTTCCTTGCCATGGGGGTGCCGCTAAATGAAATCATCCGGAGGTCAACAATCAACCCAGCCAAGGAAATCCGCCGCCAGGAATTGGGGACGTTGTCCGTAGGGCGCGACGCGGATGTGGCCATCCTGGAATTGCGGCACGGCCACTTTGGTTACATCGATGACGGATGGGCTCGAATGGATGGGAATGTAAAGCTGGTTGCCCGCATGACCGTCCGGGGGGGAAGAATTCTCTACGATCCGTCGGGTTTGAGCATGGTCGAATGGACCAAAGCTCCCAGACAATACTTTTCTACGCCGGTATCCGGCAGCTCTCCGCCAGCGAAGGCGGACAATTACCCACGGAATTAGGCTAGAGGGTTAAGTAGTGGTACAGTTTGGATTGCTTGTAGCGGCGGTCTCTGACCGCCGGCTTTTGGTTCAATAGCTTCCGGCGCTCAGAGACCGCCGCTACAAGCAAACTGACCCACTACCAAGGACTAAGAGCTCTTGGCTATAGCAGGAATAATCGCCTCGCCCCGAGGCCTCTAAGGAGGAATATTAAACATGAATCGCCCTGTCATTAAATTCGCCGTCCTGGGTTTTGCCATCATCGCCGCGACCGTCCTGACGCTTGCCGGCCCCGGTCGAAATATGGAGAAACGTGCCTTCAATCCGGCTGGAACCCCGCCCAGCCCGGCATTTAGCAACGGACTCCTGGTGGGCAACACCCTCTACCTGTCTGGCCAGGAGGGACTGGTCGACGGAAAGTTGGTGCCGGGAGGGATTGGCCCCGAGACCCAGACGGCGATCGAGAAGATCAAGAGTATCTTGGAGCTTGCGGGCTTTCAGATGTCCGATTTGGTTACGGTGAATGTCTATCTCGCGGACATCGGCGATTTCACAGAAATGACCAGGGTCTACAAGACCATCGTCCCTGAACCACGACCCGCCCGCACCACGGTGCAGGTGGCTGCACTGGTTAATAACGCACGGGTGGAGATTTCCGCCATTGCGGTCAAACAACACTAAAGAAGAGGGCAGGAGGGTTGCGATGTCCAAATCCATGAACCGGCGGAAGTTTCTTGGCCGTACTCGTCAGGCATTAGTGGCGGGCGGAGCAGTGGCGTGGGGCGCTTCATCCTGCAAGGCGCTGGCTGCCACGCAAGCCCCGGAAATTGGCGAGGATTACTACACTAAGCTGGGCGTAATTCCGTTTATTAATGCGGCGGGGACCTTCACGACCCTCTCGGGGTGCATTATGCCTCCCGAGGTACAGGCGGCGATTTCCCGAGCCGCTCATCATCATGTGAACATCGAGGAACTGCACCGTGCGTCGGGAGAGTATCTGGCGCGGCGGCTTCACTGCGAGGGCGCAGTGGTGACCGCCGGTGCGGCTTCCGCCCTCACTTTGGGGACGGCCGCTTGCGTCACGCTCGGAAACGACCAGGCGATCATAAACATACCGGTGGACATGACCGGATTGAAGAATGAGGTCGTCGTGCAAAAAGCCCATCGGTACGGTTACGACCACGCCCTCCGTAACTGTGGAATCAGGTTTGTCGAAGTTGAAACCTTGCAGAATTACGACGCGGCGTTTAATGAACGGACCGTAATGGCTCACTTCTTGAACGAGGAAACCCACGGACAGATCAGCCGCGAGGATTGGGTGCGGATCGCCCATAAGCACGGTGTACCCTGCTTCAACGACGCTGCCGCGGACGTCCCGCCCATTTCCAACCTGTGGAACTACACGCAAATGGGGTTTGACCTGGTGGCCTTTTCCGGAGGGAAAGGCATGCGGGGGCCGCAATGTACGGGACTGCTCCTGGGGAGAAAGGATTTGATCGAGGCGGCAAGGAAGAACAACTTCCCTTATGGGGAGACTGTGGGGCGCGGCATGAAAGTCGGGAAGGAAGAGATCGTCGGTATGGTGGCCGCGGTGGACTGGTTTGTGAGCCAGGATGAGAAAGCCATGCTGGGGGAATTCCAGAAACGCGCGGAGAGAATCGCCACCCACTTGAAGGGTCTTCCCACTTTGGAAACCCAAATATTTGTTCCCCCTACCGCTAACCACGTACCCCACCTGTTGATTAGCTATGATCAGAATCGAATCAAGATCACCGGAAAAGGAGTCATGGAAAAGCTGCGCCAAGGGAGCCCGCGCATTGAGTTGAATCCCTCCACCGGCTCCGGGTCAGGCCTGCCGGGACTCCCCTCCGGCGAGAACACGATCGTGGTGGGTGTGTGGATGTTGCAACCGGATGAGGATATGATCGTCGCGCGGCGTCTTCGCGAAGTCCTGCGGGATGCGGCGCGAGCGTGAGAAGGGTACAACTGGAGTTGACGCATGGATCGACGTCATTTCTTTAAAAGCGCGGGTTGGGGAACGGCGGGGCTGTGGCTCAACTCGGCCGTCGGCAGAGGCCAGGGAAATCCGGGCCGGCCGACGCCGCCTCCCGTGGAGGTGCACGGCCTGCCTCCCAGCAAGCCGTCGCCGCTGGGAATCCCAGGGCTATTCCCCGGACGAGTGGTGGAAGTCTTCCACGGGGATTCCATTTCGGGCAACCGTGTTTCCCAGCCGATCATCGGCCGTATGCTGAATGAGGGCATGAAGGAGCTCACCGGCGAAAGTTCACCTGCGGCAGCGTGGCAGAGGTTCATTGAGCCCCACGATGTGGTGGGAATCAAGATCAACTCCTCGGGGGCTCCGGTGTGCTATTCCTCCCCCGAGCTCGTGCGCGAGATCATCGCCGCGGTGCGGGGGATTGGAGTTCCCGCGCCCAACATCGTGGTGTTTGACCGCTATTCCCACGAGATTGATATGGGCGGCTACCAGACGCTGCTGCCCGTGGGAATTCGTGTGGTGGGCATTGAACATGGCGCTTTTGATGCCTCGCGCTACGATCTTGATGTGTACTGCGAGGCGAATTTCTTCGGCGAGTGGGAGACCCGATGCTATTTGGCAAGAGTTGTAACCCATGAAATAACCAAGATCATCAATATTCCGACGATGAAGGACCACTCGGCCTCCGGGGTGACGGGCTGCCTGAAGAACCTTGGTTACGGCTGCTTTAACAATGTGGCGCGCTCCCACCAGCAACCCTACACGTACACCGATCCCTTGATCGGCTACCTTTGCTCCACCGAGCCTTTACGGTCCAAGACGGTGCTGCACATCATGGATGGCATGCGCGAAGTCTGGCACGGGGGGCCCCAGACATGGCTGTGGGATTTCATGTTTGAAGCGAAGACCCTTTTTATCGGCACCGACCCGGTGGGGATGGATACCATCGAGCTGGCGGCCATCGAAAAAAAGAGGAGTGAGGAGGGGGCGAGTTCGGTTTGGGATAACGATCCGAAGAGTTTGACCACCGACAGCGACGAGTTCCACAGCAATTCCCATAAGAACATGTACTTTCGCCAGCCTGGACACATCGCCGCAGCCGGCAAACTGGGGTTGGGCGTTTCTGACCTCAAACTGATCGATCATCGCCAACTCCGACTTACGTGAACACCAC
>PLWR01000749.1 GCA_003165615.1 Acidobacteriota bacterium
GATGAGATGCTGGCGTTGGCGCACGAGAATCAGCGAAAAGCGGGCGTCCAGAATGTGGAATTCCTGAAGGGCGAAATTGAGAATATTCCGCTGCCCGACAATTCCGTGGACGTGATCATTTCCAATTGCGTCATCAATCTGTCTGCGGATAAGGACAAGGTGTTGCAGGAAGCCTTTCGCGTGCTCAAGCCCGGCGGAAGGTTTGCGGTGTCAGACATCGTGGTGCGCGGCGCAGTTCCCGCGGACATTCGGCGCAACGTGGAGCTATGGATCGGGTGCATGGCGGGGGCGCTGGAGGAAAACGAATACCTTGGGAAACTCACTCGGGCCGGATTAGAAGTGGTCACTATGGAGCCGACGCGCATTTACCGCGTCGCGGAAGCGCGGGAACTGCTTTCCAGCAAGGGCATCGACGTGGATGCGATTGCGCCTCTGGTGGACGGCAAATTCATGAGCGCTTTCGTGCGGGCAAAAAAGCCGGGACTAGGGGTTGGGGATTAGGGATTAGGGGCTGGGGGAGTTCAGAATAGTGAATGTTGAAGGGTGAACTGCGTCGTTGTGATGGCCGCCACCATTCACTATTCACCATTCACCATTCGCAACACAAATCCCTAGCTGATTGCTGACCACAACAGAAGTGGGAAGGGAACCATGTCCGAACACCTGACGCGCAAGCTCTCTTTCCTCGACCGGTATCTTACGGTGTGGATTTTCCTCGCCATGGCACTGGGCGTGGCCTCCGGCTATTTCCTGCCGAGCCTGGTGCGGGCGATTACCGCCTTTCAGGTGGGCACGACCTCCATCCCCATTGCTGCTGGCTTGATTCTGATGATGTACCCGCCCCTGGCCAGAGTCCGGTACGAAGAACTGGGTCATGTCTTCCGGAACAAACGCATCCTGTTGCTCTCCTTGCTGCAAAATTGGGTGATTGGGCCAATCTTGATGTTTGTCCTGGCCGTAACCTTCCTGCGACATTATCCCGAATACATGGTGGGCTTGATCATGATCGGCCTGGCGCGATGTATCGCCATGGTGATTGTGTGGAATGAGCTTGCCAAGGGAGACACTGAATACGCCGCAGGGCTGGTGGCGTTCAATTCCGTTTTCCAGGTGCTGTTCTACTCCGTCTACGCGTGGTTCTTCATCACGCTGTTGCCGTCGTGGATCGGTTTGAAAGGGACGATTGTTGATGTCTCCATGAAGCAAATCGCGCAGAGCGTCTTTTTCTATTTGGGCATTCCGTTTCTCGCGGGAATGATTACCCGCTTCACCCTGGTTCGCGCGCGGGGTCGGGAATGGTACGAAAAGAAGTTTGTGCCTCGAATCAGCCCGCTCACGCTGGTGGCGTTGCTTTTCACGATTGTCGTGATGTTTTCGCTGAAGGGGCAATACATCATTCAACTGCCGCTGGACGTCTTGCGCATTGCACTTCCCCTCCTCATTTACTTTGTGGTGATGTTCCTGGTCTCGTTTTACATGGGCAAGAAGCTGGGCGCGGATTACTCCAAAACGGCTACGCTTTCCTTTACCGCGGCGAGCAATAATTTTGAGCTGGCTATCGCCGTGGCGGTGGCAGTTTTTGGAATTCACTCGGGCGCGGCTTTCGCGGCGGTGATCGGTCCACTGGTGGAGGTTCCGGTATTAATAGGGCTGGTGGGAGTCTCTCTGCGTTTTCAGCGGCTCTTCTTTCCACCGAGTCACGCCCCGGTGTGCGAAGCGAAATTGGTTCAGGGTTAAATATTTATGTTAGGTGATCAGCCATGCGAGTGTTGATCCTCTGTACCGGAAATTCCGCCCGCAGCCAGATGGCGGAAGGCTTGCTTCGGCACAATGGAGGCGCTTCGTTCGAGGTTGCGAGCGCCGGCACCAAACCAAGCCATGTGCGCCCGGAAGCAATTGCCGCCATGGGCGAAATCGGAATCGATATTTCGGGCCACCGGTCGAAGTCCGTGGACGAGTTCGCTGGGCAGGCCTTCAATTATGTGATTACAGTTTGTGATAACGCCAGGGAGAGTTGCCCCATTTTTCCCGCCACCACCCAGCGCATCCATTGGAGTTTGGCAGATCCCGCCGCCGTCCAGGGGTCAGAAGAGCAGAGGCTGGCGGAATTCCGCCGGGTGCGCGACCAGCTCCGATCGCTCCTGCGGCAGTTGCTAACACGATTGGTAAGGTCAGGGCACTAGCGCAGGGCTTGATTCAGGGCTTCCCCCATGACTTCGAACTGTCGCTCCACCGCCGACCTCAAGAGTGTCCGCGGTGTAGCGGGTAGCGCAGAGTCGGGCGCATTTTGCCCAACTCTTCGATTCGTGAATTAGTAATAAGAGTTTGATGATGTTGTGAAAAGGTGAAAGCCGCAGAGTAGTTCCGCACAGCGGAACAACTCTGCGCTACTTCCTTTCTTTCAGCGTGTAGCCAGCACGGTCAGCGCTCTCGTGACCGTGGGCTTTTTCTACGATGACGAACGCACGGCCAATTCCTATGACGAATTAGCCGTGGCGACCTCCGGGGCACACAACCTCAGGCGCCCTTGAGCCCCAACGGGGCGACCTAATACCACCCTTGTCCAAAATAGGTGTTTG
>PLWR01000611.1 GCA_003165615.1 Acidobacteriota bacterium
ATTCCATCGAGGCCCCTAAAGGCGAGCTGGGCTATTACGTGGTCAGCGACGGCACGGTGAATCCTTACCGCGTGCGCGTGCGTCCGCCGTCACTCATCAACTTGCAGGCATTGGAAAAGATGTCCAAAGGCCATCTGATTGCTGACATTGTTGCGATCATCGGTACGCTTGATATTGTGCTGGGAGAAGTGGACCGGTAACGGGACACGGGGCTCGGGAACTCGGGACTCGCGATACACGAACTCTGATTTGGCATTTTGAGGATTGGGTGAGCTTAGAGTGAAAGACTACAAGGAGCTGGATGTGGGGAAGAAGTCTGTGGCGCTCACAACCGAACTCTACGGACTCACCGCCAAGTTTCCAGATTAAGAGCGATATGGCCTGACCTCTCAAATCCGCAGGGCGACGACGTCAATTGCCGCTAACATCGCGGAAGGATGGGGGAGAGGATCAAGACGCGAATATATCCAGTTCCTGACGATTGCACGCGGGTCGTTCCAAGAACTGGAAACACATTTGATTGTTTCGAGTAATCTGGGCTTTTTAAAACCGAATGAGCTTGAGGCAGTGACGAAGCCGCTCCAAGACATTGGGAAGATGCTGAACCGATTAATTGCCGTCTTGAGGGTGCCCAAGGGAAGGGCTCCCGGCTCGAGTCCCGAATCGCGAGCGATCAGCCCCGAGTCCCGAGTCCCTAGTCCCGAGTCCCGCTTTAGGATTGACCATGCTTGACAGCACCATCAAATTCGTTTTCGCGACCCCGTTGCTGCTTGCGCTCGTCAAGATTCTTATTGTTTTTGGCGTCGTTTCCGGAATTGTCGCCTACCTGGTTTTGATGGAGCGGAAGGTCCTGGCCTTCATGCAGGTGCGCCTGGGACCCATGCGCGTGGGACCCTGGGGATTATTGCAACCCGTGGCGGATGGATTGAAGCTGTTGATCAAGGAGGATATCATTCCCGCCGGCGCGGATAAGTGGCTATTCCTTCTCGCGCCCGCCATCAGTATCTTTGCCGCGTTCACGGTTTTTGCTGCTATACCTTTCGCCGGCAACTTTTACGTGACCGACATCAACATCGGCCTCCTCTTCATTCTGGCGGTTTCTTCCCTCGGCATCTACGGAATCATTCTGGGAGGCTGGGCGTCCAACAGCCATTATCCCTTGCTGGGGGCCCTACGTTCATCCGCGCAATTGGTGAGCTATGAAGTTGCCGCGGGAATGGCGCTGGTGGGCGTGCTGCTGTTTTCTAATTCCCTCAGCATGGTGGACATTGTCAATCGGCAATTCAGCGTGGGCGTTTGGAACGTGTTCCTTCAGCCGCTCGCTTTTGTGATATACGTGATCGCCGCAGTGGCGGAAACCAATCGCAATCCCTTTGACCTCCCCGAAGCGGAGTCGGAACTGACCGCCGGATTCCATACCGAATATAGCGGTTTTCGCTTTGCGCTTTATTTCATGGCGGAATATACGAATATGGTGGTGGTGTCGTGCATCGCCGTGACCCTCTTTCTGGGAGGATGGCTGCGGCCCTTGGCCAACGTTGCCGCGCTGGATTTCCT
Organism: Acidobacteriota bacterium; assembly: GCA_003165615.1. The sequence continues at coordinate 1,558 of PLWR01000611.1, forward strand.
GAAGTTCACGCCCATCGTTGCTTTCGTGGGGACGGCGGCGTTTGTGCTCTGGTTGGGGCTGAAGAGCTCCATCGCGCTGGAGCGTTACTTCTTCATGGTTCTCGCTGCGAGCTTTGTGGTGCTGGGGATTCTGGTGGCTTATCCGCCCGTGCTCAATGCCATTCAGGGCATTTTCTGGTTTAGCGTCAAAGTGCTCGGATTCCTTTACGCCTTCATCTGGTATCGTGCAACGTTTCCGCGCTATCGCTACGACCAACTGATGAACGTCGGCTGGCGGTGGTTGATTCCTCTGGCGCTGGCGAACCTGATCGTGACCGCGGTGCTTCGATATCTTTGGCTGTCCCACCACGCGGTGGCGGCAGTGGCGTGGCTTGGCAGGTGATGATGGACTGGAAAGACTTTCTCCGGCGGATATTTCTGATCGACCTGATCAAAGGGTTGCGCCTGACGTTCTCCTATCAGCGCCCGGACGCTATCTACACGGAGCAGTATCCGCTGGAACGGCCGCCGGTGGCAGAGCGCTATCGGGGCGCGCCGCGCCTGAACAATCATCCTGAATCGGGCGAGACACTGTGCATCGCCTGCAACCTGTGCGCGATTGCGTGTCCGGAAAACCTGATTGTGGTGGGCTGGGCACGCACGGAAGATCGCAAGAAGCGGCTGACTACGTTCACCTATGATCTCTCGAGGTGCATGTTCTGCGGGTTGTGCGAGGATGCCTGCCCCGTGGACGCGCTGGAGTTGACGCAGGACTTTGAAATCGCCAACTACACGCGCGAAGGCATGATTTGGGACCGGCGAGCCCTGGAGGAAGGGCCGAAGCCGGCGCGCTATACGCGATAAGTTTAAGGGGTGAAGGATAAAGGTTAAAGGGTGAAAGATGAAGGATGAAGTGTAAAGTCTAAAGGATAAAGGGTAAAGGTCAGAGATGCTGTTGGTTTTGTTTAACCTTTACACTTTACCCTTTAACCTTTAAAACGTACTTTAAACTTCAAAACAATGTTAGAACTCGCCACATTCGTCGTTCTCTCGGTTGTCATGCTGGTGTCAGCGATCCTGGTCATCACGCGGCGCAATGCCGTGCACAGTGTGATCTGGCTGATTGTGACGCTTTTTTCCGTGGGCGGAATTTTCCTGTTGCAGCACGCCGAATTCCTCTTCGCGGTGCAGATCATTTTGTATGTCGGCGGCATCATGGTGCTGTTCCTCTTTGTCGTCATGCTGGTGGATATCGATGTGTCATTGAAGCAGGCGCGGTTCGCGCGCCAATGGCCGGTGGCGTTATTGACCGCGGTTTTGCTGCTCGGAATACTCGGATTTGCGCTTTACAATCATGCACAAGGGCTTAATTTGCCTGCACAGCCCATGACAAGTGCTCCTGCGCAGAACACTCAGGCGGTGGGCATGGCGCTCTACCAGAATTACATGTTGCCGGTGGAAATCGCCTCCGTGTTGTTGCTGGTGGCGATGGTCGGCGCCGTGATCATGGCCAAGAGGAAACTGCAATGATCCTCACGGAATACTACATTTTTCTCGGCACGGGATTGTTCATCATCGGCGTCATCGGGGTGCTGACCCGGCGCAATGTGCTGATTATCCTGATGTCGATTGAGCTGATCCTGAACGCCGTTAACATCAACCTGATGGCGTTTTCGCAGTATTTCAAATCGGTGGATGGCCAGGTCTTCGCGATCTTCGTCATCACCGACGCCGCCGCCGAAGCCGCGGTCGGCCTGGGCTTGATCATCGCCTTCTTCCGCAACAAAGAAACTGTGAATGCGGACGAAATTGATCTGCTCAAATGGTAATGCGTAGGGGCGGTTCGCGAACCGCCCCTACAACGTCAACATCATGCTTAATTTCATTTGGTTAATTCCGATCTTCCCGCTTCTCGGAGCTGCCATTCAGCTTTTCTTCGGACGCCGCTCGTCGAATAAAGCGGTGTCCGCGGTTTCCGTGGGGCTGCCGGGCTTGTCCTTTGCCTGGGCGGTCGGGTGCTTCATCCAGTTCCTGGGTCTGCCGGAATCGCACCAACACGTTTTCCACAAGCATTTGTATACATGGTTGCCCGCCGGGGCATTCCATTTGTCGAACGGCTCTTTGGGAAACCTCAACGTCAATGTGGGAATGCAGCTCGACCCGCTCTCCTGCGTGATGGTGCTGGTGGTGACGGGCGTAGGTTTTCTCATCCACGTTTACTCCATCGGGTACATGGCGCATGAAGGCGGGTATTACCGATTCTTCGGTTACCTCAACCTGTTCATGTTCTCCATGCTGGTCCTGGTGCTGGCGGACAACTACCTGATGATGTTCGTGGGTTGGGAGGGTGTGGGGCTCTGCTCTTATCTCCTGATCGGATTTTACTTCTTGCGCAAATCCGCTGCCGACGCAGGGAAAAAGGCATTCATCGTCAATCGCATTGGTGACGCCGCTTTCCTGCTGGGCGTGATGCTGATGGTGGTGACTTTCGGGACGCTGGATTTTCACACCATCACGGAAGCCGCACGCAGTGGGCAATTCGTGGTGGGCAGCGGGGTAATTACCACCATCTGCATTCTGCTTTTCATCGGCGCCACGGGGAAGTCCGCGCAGATTCCGCTCTATATCTGGCTGCCGGACGCCATGGAAGGCCCCACCCCGGTCAGCGCCTTGATCCATGCAGCTACCATGGTGACGGCGGGCGTTTACATGGTGGCCCGGTTGAATGCGCTTTACGCTCTTTCCCCCACGGCGCTGGCGCTGGTAGCGGGGATCGGCGCGGCGACGGCTATCTGGGCGGCCTCGATCGGCCTCGTCCAGAATGACATCAAGCGCGTGCTGGCCTATTCCACCGTCAGCCAGTTGGGTTACATGTTCCTGGCGTGCGGAGTCGGAGCATTCACCGCCGGCGTCTTTCATCTGATGACACATGCGTTCTTCAAGGCCCTGTTGTTCCTTGGCTCCGGCAGTGTGATTCACGCCATGAGCGGTGAACAGGACATGCGCAAGATGGGCGCGCTGTGGCACAAGATTCCAACCACTGCCAAGACTATGTTGGTTGGCACGCTGGCCATTAGCGGCGCGCCGCTGCTTTCGGGCTTCTTCAGCAAGGACGAGATTCTGTGGCAGTCCTTTTCGAGTCCTTACGGAAATAAACTGTTGTGGGTCGTGGGCGTGGTAACGGCGGCCATGACCGCCTTTTACATGTTCAGGCTCTTTTTCCTGACTTTTGCGGGGAACTCACGGGTGCCGCATGAGGTGGAGCACCACATCCACGAGTCTCCCGCTGCCATGACCGTGCCGCTGATTTGCCTGGCGGTGGGTGCAGTGGGCGCCGGATGGGTGGGTTGGCCGAAAGTGCTCGGCGGAGCCAATTGGTTTGAGAAATTTCTGGAGCCGGTCTTTGAGAACCCATCAGCACGCCCCGCCTTGGACCACACCTGGAACTTGGAATTCGGCTTGATGTTCCTCTCGGTGTTGGTAGCTCTGATGGGTTTCTTGGTAGCGTACCGCTGGTACGTCAAACAGCCCGGAATTGCCGATCGCGTGGCGGCCGCGGCGGGCGGCATTTACAATCTTCTGCTCCACAAGTATTACATCGACGAAATCTACGACGCCCTGTTCGTGAACCGCGCCAAGGACCTGGGCAGCGCGCTGGCCGCGTTTGATTTGGGGGTCATCGATGGCGGCGTCAACGGTGCGGGCTGGCTCACGCGCATGTCCGGGGAAATCTCGTGCTTGTGGGATACCTGGGTTATCGACGGCATGGTGAATGTCGTGGCCTTTGTGGTGAGGATTATGAGCTGGCCGGCAAGAATTGTACAGACGGGCCTGGTGCAGAATTATGCCTGGTTCATCACGTTGGGAGTGTTGGTGTTCATGGTTTACTATGTATTGCATTGAGAAGTCAGGAGTGAGGAGACAGGCTCCGGGAGCTGGGAACCGAGGTTTGGGATCTGGAGTTAGCAGGTTGCGGAAAAGCTCATTGACACTGTCATTCTGAGGAGCCAGCAGGCGACGAAGAANNTGAAAACACTCAGAGCGAGATCCTTCGCTGCTGCTCAGGATGACAATTTGGGGCGTTTTCCCGCAGCCTGTTAGGAATCAGCGAGTTGAATCTATCAGGTTGCCGTCACGAGTAATTCTGACTCCTGTCTCCTGGCTTCTGACTTCTAGCTCCTGATTTTCGCGCGAGGCTTATGCATGCAATTCTTTCATGACCACATTCTGAGCATCATCCTATTCATCCCGCTGGTGGGGATCATTCCGTTGTTCCTCATCCCCGGGACGAACAAGCAGGCGATACGCTGGTGGGGGAACATCGTCTTATTCGTGGACTTCCTCGCATCGTTGCCTCTCGTCTTCTGGTTCGCGAGCGAGGCACCAACGCAGCAGTTCAAATTCATTGAGCAGCACGTCTGGATTCCCTCCATCGGTGCGCAATACCACTTGGGTATTGATGGCATCAGCTTTCTGCTGATCATGCTCACCACGGTGCTGGGATTTATCGCCGTTCTTTCCTCCTGGACTTCCATTCAGGAGCGCGTGGCGGAATATTACGCCATGTTCCTTCTGCTCCAGGTGGGGATGCTGGGCGTTTTCATGTCGCTCGATTTC
>PLWR01000705.1 GCA_003165615.1 Acidobacteriota bacterium
TTTGATGTAGAGGCAGCTTTACGCCGCCATGTGGCGAGGTAAACTCGCCGCTACAACATCAAACTGAACCGCTGCCGATTCCTGCACGGGTGCGCCGATGATTGCTGTCAATGCTCCACGCCGTATCCTTGTCCGTGCCCCTGCGACTCACTCACTGATAGGTGTTCGGCATTTTCAGCCTTGGGGCCTTGATCTCGACCACCCATTTCATGCCCGGTTTCCATTGCCGACTGCTTCGAAAAGTCGCGACTCGACTCTTCGCCCAACTTCTCCGCGTTGTTCGTGTAAATTTGCGCATCGTAGCGACCACGTGAGACGGAGACATAAGCCAATCGTGAATTGACAAGCTGGTCGTGNNCGTGGGCCTGTTCGGTGTCCACGTGGACCAGCACCCGGTCGGCGGCGGCTCCCTGGCTGCTGTGGCTGGTGACGGCATAGCCATCTCTCAATGCCGGTATTAGCGTTTTAGTGAAGGGCGATTCATTGATCCTGAACCAGTGTTCTCCAAATAAGGGACGGGCGGCTCCAACATTACCGGTTAAGTACTTTTTGTCAATTTTATGGCCATCCTGGCGGCGGGCAGGTTCGGGTTGAGACATCTGGATGGCCAAATTAAAGGGAATAGTGCAGGGGTCCAAAGGATCAACCCGGAGCCTTGAAAAGCGACATTTTGACACCTCGCTGCGGACCTTGGCACCAGCTAGGATTTTCGGGCATCTTTGGACTATCCACAATGCGGGATACGAAAACCTGATACGGCCATCGCCCGTGATTTTCGAGATGGTCAGATTTCTAAATCACCCGATGGCCCGATGACCCGATCACCCGATCTCCCGATAACCTCAGTCCATCAACATCCCGCCGTTCACTTCTATGGTCTCGCCGAGGATGTAACGAGCGCCGGGGGAGGTAAGAAATAGAATAACATCGGCCACATCTTCCGCCATTCCGGCGCGGCCCTGAGGAACATTCGCCACCATTTTCGCCATGAGCTCGGGTGGGCTGTAGCGTTCATGATACGGAGTCGCGATCACCCCGGGCGAAATCCCATTGACGCGAATTCCATGTGGCGCAAGTTCCTTGGCCAACCCCTTGGTGTAGGTCAAGACGCCGCCCTTGGCCGCCGCATAGGCCGCCGCACCATTGCCTCCGCCGTTCCGCCCGGCGATCGACGAGACGTTGATGATGCAGCCGCTCTTACGCGCCGCCATCTCTTCCCACACGGCTTGGGTGCACAGGAAGACACTCTTCATGTTCAAGTCCATGATCTGATCCCAATACTCCTCCGTCATGTCCACCAGGGTGCGTCGCGCGATCAGGTCACCGGCGTTGTTCACCAGAATGTCGATGCGCCCAAATTGCTTGCGTACTGCCGCCACGAGGGCAAGAACCTGGTCACGGCGCGTAACGTCGGCGCGAATCGCCACCGCTTCTCCACCCGCCTTGCGGATGGCTTCCACGGTCTCCTCCGCACCCTTTTGATTCTTGAGATAGTTCACGCCCACGCGGGCCCCTTCGCGCGCCAGAGCCTCCGCCGTCGCCCGGCCGATGCCGCTTGAGGCTCCGGTAATCAATGCCACTTGTCCTGTCAGTATCATTTCAACCTCCTTATCAATATGCGATGCGTGCCAGGAAGCTTCCCAGCGCGCAAGCTTCGTGAAACGGAAGGAAGCATCGTAACGCATCCGCAATCAAGCGCCAACTACCATTCCGCGAACCCGGCAGCAAGCCCGCGCTCCGGGGCACGGCATGGGAAAAGGATAAAGGGGCGGGACCACCTTGGAACTTACTCATGAGTCTTTCCCAATTTGGAACGCGCGTCGCCTGCGGGAGCACCACCAGGAAAGTTGGGCGGCATCATTCCACTTCCCGCATCCACCTAACAGATAAGGACTTCCTTCCCCTCCCTGACCTTTAGAGCCTTTTGCGGCGTTTCCTGTCCTTGTGGGCAGCGACTTGCTTTTTTAGACGAGTGCATATGGCAAACGTTACCCAGTTGAGATGCAAAGGAAGAAAGGCAGCGGCAAGCCCTGCCGTGTTCTTCCTCTGGGTATTGGCGGTGATGATCACGGTGGGAAGCATGGGGTGCAAAAATTCTTCCCCAGCCCCCAATGGCCCTGGCAAAGACTCGCATGGCCCGCCGGTTAGAGTGGTTTTGCATCTGGAACCCTTGGTGGTGAACCTGGCGGACCCCGAAGAAAACCGGTTCCTGCGTGTGGGGATTGATTTGGGATTGGAAAATCAGCCCTTCGGCAAGGAGGGCAAGGGCGGAGAAGGTGAAGTACCCACCGCGCGCATCCGGGATTGCCTTATTACGGTGCTGTCAACCTGGACCTCTGCCGCGCTGTTGGCTCCCGAGGGTAAGCAGAAACTGAAGGATGAACTCGTTCACGCGCTGCGCGCGCGTGTGCCCGAGTTGGAAGTGAAAGAAGTCTATTTCACGGATTTTCTTGTGCAGCGTTGACTTATGGGAAATGAAGGTCAAACCCGCGTTGTGGAATCCCTTCCCCCC
>PLWR01000165.1 GCA_003165615.1 Acidobacteriota bacterium
GAAGTTGGCCGACGGCCTTACCGCCATTGTTCGCAGACTGGTCATGCTCGACGCTTTCCGTCAGCTCACGCGGGCTTTGGCACTGCCGGGCTCACCTTTGCGGCGCAAACTGTCAAGGAGGAAGCGGCCATGAAACTCAATACGAAAGGCCTGGAGTGGTGGCGCTGGTTGTACCTATTCGCCGTCTGGTTTCTCATCCCAGGCGGCACACTGATTGTATTGGCCTGGCTCCTGATGCAGGAAATCCAGCTTGATAAAGACCTCTCTGCGTATTACCACGCCAGCTTTGGCGAGTTTATGGAACGCAAACGCAAACAGGAGGAGGCTGAACATGACATTCACTCCGTCAGCAACAAGTAGCTTCTCGGCGGGTGCGGTCTTCTGGGGAATGGTTTGGGCCACGCTGGGCAAGCTCAATGAACTGGTTCATTTCGTAGGCTTCAAGAAGTCCAATCCCCGCCAGACGGTGCTGCGTTGGATAAATGCTCACAAGGTCGTCACCATCACCCTGACCGAAGCGGTCAATTATTCCGTGCATGGCATTTCGAGTCCGCTCGGGGTTTGCTTCGCGCTCGGTGGAACCTTGGTGAATATTTTCATGGTCATGTTCATCGTGCCCATCTGGGGCCGGCTGTCGAATCTGGAACGTCGCTAATCGTCTCCCAATCTCTGTCCCCGATAAGAAACTATCTATCAATCCCAAGGAGGCAATCGAATCATGAAGACTCTCATCATCACGCTCTCTGTTGTTTGTGCCGTGGTCGCATATTATTTCGGCCTTCGCTATTTCACGGGCCAGGACCTTGGCTTCACCCCGGCTAAGAAGTACGTCAGGAACCTCGCCAAGAACCTGCTTCACACCGAGCTCACTGCTGCCCGCGAAGCTGGCGCCACTCCCAATACGACAACCGAACAAGCGGCGTCCCTCTGACGCTGGCGCCGCAACTCTCACAGATGTAAAAGGAGAGGCCGCATGTCACTCGTAACCCGCTACCGGCTCTTCTGGGCTGCCTTGGTATCAGCCCTTTTGGGCGTGGCCTTTTGGAAGAACTCGCAAAGCTACCCCCGCAAGTCCCGGCTCTGGAGACTCGGCAAAGCCATCATCGACACCGCACTGGTAGTGCTTATGGCGATCTACGCACCGGCTCTGCAGCTTCCGAATTGCGCAATACATCTTCAGACGGGAGGGAAGAATTGAAGGCCAAAGTCCGAAGCGCGGCCTAAGACGTTAATCCCAGAACCTCATTGAAAGTTTCCACGACTTTGGGGTCGTACCGGCCCTTTTCCGCGCCTTTGCGAATTTCGCTCAGCGCGGCGCGAGCGTCCCAAGCATCGCGATAAGGGCGCCAGGACGTGAGCGCGCTAAAGGCCTCCGCCACGGAAGTGATGCGCGCGCCCAGCGGAATTGCCTCTCCCTGCAACCTGTCAGGGAAGCCACTTCCGTTCCACGTCTCATGATGGTGCAGGACAATCTGCAAGAGTTGAGGATCGTTATAACCCAATCTCAGGCAGGCGGCCACACTCTCGTGCACGTAGGTTTCCAGCAGCTTGGATTCCTGGTCGGTCAGGCTGCCCGTGCCGTTCAAGATGTGATGAGGCACGGCCTCTTTGCCGAGATCCTGGAGGTATCCCGCCAGGAGAATGGTCTTCTTCATTTCTTCATTCAGTTGAAGCCGGTCGGAAATGGCATAGGAAAGGAGGCCGACGACACGACAATGTCCCACCGCCCCGTCCAGCGCTTCGATGGCAAGCAGAGCGTCATGGGGGATCTCGAAGTGAGATTCCACTTCGCCGTACTTCGCTGCGATGGCGGCAGGAATCACCGCGGGATCATTCCACCGGTCCCTGATCCCCTCCACTTCGTATACGGTGATCTTTTGTTGTTTCCCCTTGAGTTGAATCCTTCCGAGTTCACCGCACTGGATGCTGGCATCGGCATACGCGAGCTTGATGTCTGTGGAGCCCGGGTCCAGCGCGTGCGAGCGCTCAAGGTACCGGACCGCGGCGGTTATGTTGTGGAGTTTCAGATTGATCTTACCCAGTTCATAGAGAATCTCCGCCGTCTCGCCTTGGCGAAGAAGCTTTTCTTCCAGCGAATTCAAGCGTTCCAGGTGCTCCGGGTTCGACGGTTGTTCGTGCTCCCGCTGGTGAAGCTTGGTGGCCCGAACGAGGGGCTCGACGGCCCGATAAGTCGGCTCGTCAATGTAAACCTTGCCCGGCTCACAAATCTCCTCCAGCCGCTTGGCGATATTGACGCGATCGCCCAGAGCGCTGTAAGCCTGACGCCGGACTCCCAGCATGCCGACGATTGCATCTCCTGTGGCAATCCCCACACTCAGTTGCCAGGGCAGGTCGAGTTTCTTGACCACCTGCTGCATTTTGAGCCCCGCCAGAACCGCCATGAGCTCATGTCGGTCAAAGTCCACGGGCGCGCCAAACTCCGCCATGACGCCGTCACCCATGTATTTATCGATATGCCCGCGGAACAACTCAACGATGGACTCGATCTGACCCAGGAAGTGGTTCAAATCTTCCAGCACGACTTCCGGCCGGCTTTCGGCAATGGAGGTCGTGAAGTCGGCGAGTTCCGCGAACATGATGCTGATTTCGCGCTTTTCGAAGCGGAGCTTTCCTTCCGTGGCCAGCTTGGCGACGACAGGATCCATCGCGGCGTAGAGGGTTTTCTCCTGCTTCTCTTTCATTTCTTCCATGCCGCGGCTCTTCTTCAGCTCTTCGTAGAGCCGACGGGTACCCTGGAAATCCCGGTCAAGGTTTTCCTGAAGCGAAGCGATCGCCGCAGTGGAGAGGATCAAGAATCCGCCCCACGTGGCCAGCACCAGGAAGGCGTCAAGGTGAGTGCCCGCCACGCCAAACCACTCCGGCTTGTAATAGGCGAAGAGCACACCGGAAAGAAGACAAAGCACCGCACCCATGACCGCCGGGCGCTTCCCCAGGAAGTAGGCCGCCGACAAAACCGGCAAAAAGAAAAAGTTGAGGAAGGCAATCTTGTACGGGAGGAGATAGAAAACCACAACAACAATGAAAGCCAAAAGCAAAATGAAGAGAAATTCCAGATGCCGGTCGATGAAGTTCCTGAACTGGAGGGCCCTTGCCCCCCCGAGGCCCATTGGCGCCACGGGGTCACGTATCGATGGAATCGCAGCGTTCTCTTTGGCCATAACCTGATCCGTGGGTGCCTGCAGATCGGTTTATCTCTGGGCTGATACCATACACTCCCTAATGTATCGATGCAATGGTTCGTATCGAGCCATGCATAATGTT
>PLWR01000470.1:0-222 GCA_003165615.1 Acidobacteriota bacterium
CAGGCGTCGCAGCGACACCCAGGCCAGGGGATTTTAATGACCGTGGCGCTGTACCCGCCAAAGGGGCAGGAGGGCCCTATACTCCAGCCAATCGCGGAGGAAATCAGGAGCGTCCAGAGAACAACGCTGCTCGAGCCAGTACGGCCGTCCATCCCCACGACCTTCCACCCTTGGCACGGTCCAGCGCTCCAAATACGGGCAACCCGAAGCGGGACAAGAAGT
>PLWR01000470.1:263-9926 GCA_003165615.1 Acidobacteriota bacterium
AGCAATTGCAGCAAAAACACCAACAGGAGCAACAGCACTTGCAGCAGAGACAGCAGCCAGCGAACCGGGGGCCGTCCAGGAGGTAAGATCCTCCTCCGACGTGAAAGCCCTAATCGTTCATTGAACAGGCCTTCATTGAACGAGCATTGCGGGACGAGAAGCCGCCGCAGTAACGGCAAGATTTTGGCTTGGATCAGACTGGGATGTAATACTGCGGGGTTACCCTCAGACGCTATTTACATGCCTCTTCTACCCCATTTCGTGTACAGGATACACGAATTCGTGTATTACGATGGGCTCAAGTCTGGCCCCATCCGTCGACGACATGCACTGACTAATTTTAACTTACGGTATTTCAGTTACTTGGCACCATCCAGCGCAATTACGGAGAAATGGCCCCTGCCTTGCCTCTAAGAGAAGAGAAAGTAATTCATTAGGAGGTCTAGACCTAACATGAAGAAAATCTTGATAATGCTGTTCACGCTCGCGGTTGCGTTCTCGCTGGCTATGCCGGTGTTCGCGCAGGACACCTCTACTCAGACGACTACGACAAAGACTGAGAAGAAGAAGAAGACGCCGAAGGTGAAGAAGTCGAAGAAGACGGAAAAGACCACCACCACGACCACTCCCGCTCAGTAACCTTCGCTCCTGCTTTTCCCGGTCTGGGTAAGATCTCAGGCTGTAATTCTCAAGCCCCCGCACTCACAGGCGGGGGCTTTGCTTTTGGGGGTGACCCTTTATGGGCGCACGATCAGTGGCCGGCAAGCCACCCGTCCGCAAGGGACACATAAACCATGCTGCAAACTTGTCAAACCCGCGGGCTGCCTTAGCAATCCAGGTTTGCGCCAGCCACGCATCGCGCTCCCGCCCTGGAACAGGACCACCCTCACCCTATATGCCCGATGTGCATCGTGGAGATGGAATGCATGAGTCCAAAGGTATTCAGGAGCCACACGACTACACAAATGACCACTACAGCATTCAGGATCGCCTTGATGGAGCCCGCCATCGGAATGAAGCTGTTGACGAGCCAGAGAAGAACCCCAACCACGATCAGGGCAATTGCGATTTGAATTAAAGGCATGATCTAATCCTCCTAATTTTGCTTTTGGAGGCGGGCCCAGGGGCCCGCTCCCCGTTTCCCAGTGTTGAATATTGCCTGCGGTTTCTCTGCCATGGCTGGAGCGATGCAGTCCCCTAGAACGAGGGAGAAGCCAAGGCGCTTGGCCTGATCAGCCATGATCTGGCCGAAGATAAAATTGCCCTGGAGGTAAACCCACAGGTCGACCTGAGCGGTTTCGAGGTTCGACAAGTCATAGTCAGGAGCCATTTTCCCCTCTCCAATTCGCCCTTCGATACTTGTTATCGTGGGCGGCCATGTAACCACACTTTAAGGTGAGCGTACTTGTCCTGGCACACGATCATCGTATCGGCCAGGACCTGGTTCAGTACTTGCACGCTCGACTACGTCTTATGAGTTCTTACCTTCTCCCGGTTTCAGATCGAACCTCACGCGGACAGACGGAGTCCGCTGAACAGGTACAAGAGCACCAGAACGATCAGGACCACCCCGACGATCCCGATGCCTCCGCCCGAACCCCATCTCCGGTATCCGTAATAACCGCCGCCGCCGCCAAATGCGAGCAACAAAACGACAATCAGCAGAATCAGTAACATGGCAATCTCCTTTCAGCTCCGGATCGGCTTCGCTCCCGGTCTGACTCGCTTGGGGGAAGCCACCGGCTCGCTGTATTTTGAACCATCAATCATTAACCTATAGGCACTGACGCCGGTTCGAAATCCATTGCGCTCTCATGATCTATTTCTCTTTTCCCTGCTACCTTTCAGGTGGCGATTTCATCAGACGGAGCCCTCGTAGCACACTGCTTATATCCTGGAATGAATCCTGTTTCAGTCCCGTACTGCTCACACCTTAGGTCAAAATTGCTCACCCAAGTTTTGCGACGGGGAAATGCACGCAGGGAATGAACAAATCAATACACGAGAGTGTTCCCTATTGAGCAGACATCTGTCTTGGGCTTCCGTCATGCTGCGTAGTGGGGAGGTGAGTAACCGCTATGAGCAAGACCAGGAAGACGATCCGTTTCACATTAGGGTCAGCGTCTTTTGCGCTACTCTCATTACTGGCTACCGGAGCTCTACGAGCACAAGAAATCCGGCACATTGCGGAACCGAACCAGTCCGTAAGAATGGGCCGGGGTGGGTACGTCTGCGAGGGTCAACTCACGCACACTTCGATCGATGATGCCCATGACTGGACCTATGAAATGGTCCAATGCACCGGTCCGATCTACAGCTCCAACGATTACACGGCCCTGCATGCGAAACTCAGCCACGATGAGTTGGTAAAACTGAACGTAGCTCTGGATCGGCTGAACGCTACCAGCAGCGATACCCAGGATGTCCTCAATAAAGAAGTGCAGGCGTTCAATAGTGACCTCAGAGCGGCGATTGAAGAGCGCTTTCGTGATCTCCCGAATGAGATTCTGCTATCGCCGGCCATCCAGAACCTCAAGAAAAGTTTGATGGAGTACGTCGATCAAAGATTGCCCAGGATACCCCCGAAAAATCCACCCGCTCCGCGGTCTACGACGCCGGCCAACGGCCAGCCAAGCCCGGCCCCGAACCAACCCTGACATCAAGGGGGCCTGTTCCGGTTTAACCCGCTAGATTGAAGTCACTTTCAGAAGGCCTCTGAAGGAACAGAACAGTGCGCATCTGCCAAGTGACCCCCTCACCCGGCCCGCTTCCCGATGAAGTGCATCGGGACAGCGGGCCACAGCGGGCTTCTCCCCCAAGGGGGAAAGGGCTGGCGCAGAAACACGCGGGAAAGCGGCCCTCTCCCTTGGGGAGAGGGTGGCGAGCGTAGCGAGCCGGGTGAGGGGTTCTTTCCGTCGCAGTGAGGTTAGGACCCCGGGCAAACTTCGGAATCCGCGTTTACACCCGAAGGTCACTGACCGTGTCTGTTCAGCATGGCTCACGTATATGAACTGAGCTGTTCATTCCGGCTTGAGCTGGCTCTGCGGCCCCAAAGCTATTTTCGTCGGTTCTTCCTGAACTGGAGGGAACGGCTCCGTGCCCGCAATGAACACCTCGCTGTGAGTCGAAACCGGATCGGCGGTCGCTACAAGGTTGGTAAGATTGTCAATTGCAGCCGTTTCGATTCCATACGGCTGAATAAACGGCTGTGAAGTTTTGTAAGTGGGTAAGCCGGTAGTCCGCTTCATGAATTCTGTCCAGACGGGCAGAGCTGACTGTGCCCCGGTGAGATCCAGGTCGCGGTCGTCGTCGTACCCGACCCAAACCACCGCGAGCAGGTTCGAGGTGAATCCGGCAAACCAGCCGTCATGTGAAGTGCCTGTCTTCCCCGCGGCCGGAAGCCTAAATCCACGGGCCCTCACGCCCGCCCCCGTGCCGTTGTTGATCACGCTTTCAAGGAGACTCACCATGAGATAACTGACGCGCGAGTCAAGCACTCGGTGGGCAGTGACAGGAATATCCCAAACGACGTGGCCCTCGGCATCGGCGACGGCCACAATGCACCGGGGTGGGACGTACTCACCGCGGTCAGCGAAAATCGTATAGGCCCCCGCGACTTCCAGTGGCGTCGCGACGTAAGCGCCCAGTGCGATGGCGGGCGTCGCCTCCAGTTGATCGTTAAAGCCAGCCGTGACGGCAAGGTCACGCACCTTGCGGTAACCGACCATCTCGGCCAGGCGCACGGCAGGCACATTGAGGGAGTAGGCCAACGCCTGCCGGACGGTTACCGAGCCGTGATATTCCGCGTGGTAATCTTTGGGCGCGTAGGGCCGATTGGAAAATTCGAACGTGGTGGGTTCATCCGGCAGAATCGTGGCGGGCGTGACGAGAGGTCTTGAGCCGTCCACACCCGAGTTCAGGGCCGCCGCATACACGAAAGGCTTGAACGACGAACCGGGCTGGCGACGGGTCAAAACGTGATTCAACTGGCTCTCATTGTAGGCGCGACCGCCGATGAGGGCCTTGACGTCGCCGGTGCTGGGGTCCAGAACCACCATGGCGACTTGCGGCAGGACCGAATCCGGAGGGGAGTTTTTCTTGCGTGCCCTCTCCTTCTTAACTTGCCCGTCCAGTTCGATCAAACCGGCGCTCGCACCCACCGTGGCCGCTTGTTGGACATCAAGATCAAGCGTAGTGTAAACGCGATAGCCTTTTGAAAGCAGATCGGACTCGGAGAACTGTGTGCGCAGTTGTGCCTTCACCATATCCACAAAATAGGCCTGCTGGCTGGCTTCGACGGGCTGATCAGTTAATCGGAGGGGAGCCACCGAGGCCTGTTTGAATTCACCGGCGCTGATAAAGCCTGCCTCCCGCATCCGCCCTAATACAAAATTTCGACGCTCGGCGGCGCGCTCCGGATGTTGGTACGGCAGGTAGAGATTCGGACCGCGAATCAGCCCGGTCAAGAATGCCGCCTCAGGAAGTGTGAGGGTGCTGAGGTCCTTGTTAAAGTAGACCGAAGCCGCTTCGCCGAATCCATAGATAGAAAAACTGTCACGCTGGCCGAGATAAACCTGGTTCGCGTAAAGGACGAAGATTTGTTCCTTGGTCAACCGGTGCTCAAGGATCATCGCGAAAAAGACTTCCGCCAGTTTTCGCCGGATGGTGCGACGCGGCGTCAAGAAAAGATTTCGCGCGAGCTGCATGGTCAGCGTACTGCCACCCTGTAGCCTCTTGTCCGAGCGGAGATCGGCGATGGCGGCGGCAACCATGCGGAGAGAATCCACGCCGTGGTGCGAATAAAATCGATGGTCCTCGGTGGCGAGAATGGCATCCACCAGCGCCTTGGGGAGGTCCGGGTAGCGAATCAGGCGACGCTTGGCACGGCTTTGGCCAAAGAGGGTCGTGATGGGTTCAGGCTCCAGCCAATAGGTCTTCAATTCGGTCATATTGTCGAGCGCGGTCATCGACACGAGACGATCATTCTTGAATTCCAGCCTCACCGGACCTTCGGACATTTGGCCGTTTCGGAAGAAAGATTCGGGGCCCGGGCGTATTTCCAGCATATTACCCGACACGGTAAAGCTTCCGAGACCTCGGACATTTTGGCCTTCCGTGTAGCCGGCCTTTCGTAGTTGCAACATGATACTGCCCGCAACCGAGGCTTGACCAACTTGCAATTCACTGGGGGCAGCCAGAATTACCGCGGGATTGCCGAAAACGTTCCCACCCAATCGGGCATCAATGATCCGCGAGAAATGCAGGTAAAAATGGACAAAAACACCAGCCACCATCGCCATAATCAGGAATATGATCAGTCCGGCCCCGACCAGGAATTTCTTCCATGGCGGTGGCCGGGGAGAGGCTAAGGTTGTGTGTGGTTCCTGGCCCCTTGAGGGAGTGGACGCGTCCGCAAGTTGATACATGATCCTTCATCTCCTATCGCGCTTGCTTTAGCGCGGCCGAGAACCAAGAGGGGCCGCGCCGTCGGCCCCTGGGAAGTTCCAGAGGGCCGGAACTGGTTAGCGGAACCTATCGAGACCTTACGCCCACCACTTTGAACGAAGCGTTAAAAGAACCCCCGTTACGATGATGCAACTCCATCGGGCTGTTTCGCTGGCATCCTACCCAATTTTGTCGAAACAAAAGTGCCGCCGCGGCCGGCTTTACGGCATTTGTTTATACCTTGGAGCCGCCACAATCGACTTCAACGATACCGGCTGGACCATACTCGTGGCGGGCACAGCCGATGACCCATTCGTTCCCATGATGGCGCTGTAAACGACGGCGTTTCCAGTTTTCATGCGATGAACCCCGGCATCGCGAACCGGTGCGATCTTCGACCTGGTCGCCCTCGACTTTTCTAACCCACTCAAATCTGCGTGGACCGAGGCTTTCAATTGCATGAACCTTTCAGCTTCTTTGAAGTCGTTAAGACTCTCCTGGCACTCTTTGAATCCGGAGCTGCATTTACTTTTTCCCAAAGTCTGCGGGTTGCTTTGGGGAGCTGGTCCGGCGGCAGAGAATGCGGCGGAGAAACTCAAAATGAGGCACGCCAAAGACAACTTTTTCATATGAAACCCCTGTCGCTCGCAAAGCCGGGAGGGCGCCCCGCCGCTCCCGCACCGAGTCCCGGACGGCAGCTCGATGCACACTGTTTATACCCTGGTGTAATTCGGGTGTCAGCCCAGTACCGCTCACACGTTTGTTCGAAATTGCTCATCTCAGCTAATTCAAGGGAATCAGCCTGGCTTTCTCACCACGCATGGGCGCGTTTAGAGCCTGCCGGTTGGGGTCGGCGGGGGATCACGGGGGGCCTTCACTTAAGACCCATTGATGGGGGCCATTTACGGTCGCCGCATCGGTTGCGACAAAGCACCGACGTCGAGCGGCTTGCGCAGAACTTGGCCTTCCGGCCAATTGGTTTCGAGTGGGTTTTTCAGGGCTCGACGAAGTGCGGGGACGGGCCGTTGTGGAAAAATGCGTTCGAACCACTCCGTTTTGGGTAACCGGGTGTATATTCATGACTGCCAGAATGGGCGACTGGGATTTGGGGCCTATTCTGCCGGTCCAGTGCAACATGATTTTTATCTCCGACATCCACGTGCTTTCGGCCGCATTTTTTATGGGCCTGGCGTCAGCGGCGCCGATGGGCCCTGTCAATATGCTGGCCATCCGCCGCGGCCTGGTCGGTGGTTGGCGTCATACCATGGCTTGCGGAATCGGCTCCGTCACCGGTGAGTTAACCCTGTTTTGCCTGGTCCTCCTCGGCGGTCATTATCTTCTTTCCGACCTGTCCAACCCGACTCTCCGCACCGTCCTGGCGGCCATCGGCCTCGTCGTCCTGCTTCCGCTGGGAATATACTTCCTTGTCCGCGCCGTCAAGGAACCTTTACGAGCCTACGCGAGCGCTCGTCAAAAGTGGGACGAAGGCACCGTCCCCGCGCATCTGGCCACCGATTTCTCCGCCAGCGCCGCCCTGACCCTCTTCAATCCCTTAACCATGATTTACTGGGTCGGTGTCACATCCAACTGGCTACCCCTGGCGCATTCCATCCTCGGCTCCAAAGCCCCCGCCTGGGGAATCCTGATGGTGGCCGCAGGCCTGATGACATGGTTCACCACACTGATCATCGTCGTTCGCTTCATCCCCCACCGTGTCGGCCCCACCTTCTTCCGCCTTGTTAATGCCATCCTCGGCGTCATCCTTCTGGGGTTTGCCGCGTATTGTGTAATAGTGCTGTCGCCCCATTTCTCGCATTGAACCGCAATGCTGCCAGTTCTTTTTGCTCGCCAGAATTCTGTTGGATTTGGATTTGGGGGGCATCCACTTTGGGGATGCGCCAGATGTCTGTCGTCAAGGTTTGCTTCGGGTCCTGCAGGCTGCACTGCCGGCGGAGGCGCATCCGGCGCTGCAGCTACAGCGGGGAAGCAAACGCAACAACCAGGATTTGGACGGAGTTTTAGCTGCCGGTCAACGAAGCATAGCGTCATGCAGTGTATAGCAGCACCGGCTTACTCCACGACCCAGGTGGTGAATCCTTTTCCCAGGCGGACGAGTTCGTCGGCTGGATTTGTGTGGAGAAGTTCACGTAGCCACGAGAGTGACCGCCGCCCGACGACAACTGTCTTGCAGTCCCGCTCTCGTGCCAGCCTGAGGATCTCTTTGGGCGCATTTCTTTTATCGGTGGGAAAGCAGAAATGAATTTCGATTTCTGCGCGCGCAAATCCCGCGCGGCGCAAATTCGCGTAGGCAACTTCCAAAGACCCTGACGCCTTTCTCTTCGCTGCGGACGCCCAGAGGTGCCGGCTGGCGCGTAGACGCGCTTCCAGCCATTCTTCTTTCTCGGGATCCGCAGCGCCGCCGAACTCCATCATCGCCGCCGGTGGAGAGGGCAGCGTATGCGCCAGACAGACCCGAAAGCCCCGGCGCCCCCCTAAGATCTGGGCTACGTACGCTACCGCTCGCATCGACGCAGGCGAATTATCGACAACGACAAGCAGTTTGGTAATTGCCACTCCGATTCTCCTGCCTTGGACGAATTGGGGCGGGATGTCCTCTCTCTTACCCTGACTCCCGCTGCAATCAACCTCAGCTCGATGCACGGCTATGGGGTGGCTTTGATACGGGCGCCCAATAGGGCGATCGGGCGTAATAGTTATAAAGCCTGTGCTCGTATTCACGGGTGACGGGAACTGAATCAACCCACTCCGGGCCGTTCTGGATCGTTTCACGCCTGAGGTCGACGTAGACTTTGGAGTCTGTCCAACTCACCCGGTTAATCCACTGCGGCGATACCAACACCTTTTTGCCCGGCAACCAGTTTCGTGTATCCACTTCCAGGTATCGAATGGCCCAGGTTTCATCATCGACAATGAAGTCGTTCACATGACCGATTTCACCATCCACCGCTTCAATGTGGTAACCCGTCACCGCTTCGGTGCTGCGCAGATGGGTATCCGCCACATCCCGTTGCGCCCGGGCTTGTAACTCTTCTGCCTCCGCCACCGCTTCCCTTTGAACCGCCAATGCGGCCTGATAATTGGGCGCCGCCCAATAGGACGGGTAACCGTAGTACCCCAGGTATGCGGCCTCGTGCTGCCGCGAGACGGGCTTGTGGGTGTCAATGGGCGGACTGTCCTCGACCTGTTTCTT
Source organism: Acidobacteriota bacterium (assembly GCA_003165615.1). The sequence continues at coordinate 8,920 of PLWR01000470.1, forward strand.
GGTCAGCGCCACATCGAGAAGCCTTGATTGCCAATCCGCCTGGCGGAGTGCCAGGGGCGAGACCAGCACCAGCCGGCCACCGAGCCAATCCCCGGCATTCACCACCAGGTAGCGGATGGCCCAGCTCTCATCGTCGAAATAGAACTGATCCACGATACCCATGTCCCCATCTAGGGCCCGGATTGTAAAACCCTTTAATTTTGTGACATTTCTCAACATTGTCTTATCCTCCTTGGCGTTATCTGGTCTGAAGCAGATTTATCGCGCACCGACCGTGGCGTGTGGCGCGCGTTCAACGGCATGCACTGCAACTTCCACCCGTTGAGTCGTCTGCATAATGTCTTTCGCCTTGGCGACCTCGTCCGCCGTGCCGTGAGCGCGGACGAGAAATCTGTCCGACTTGATCGCTGCCTCGTATTGGACGACGCTGTCCTTTCAAATCAAAGCTTTCCCGAATGATCGGAAAAGGCAGGGGGACCATCGGGCCCAGGCGCGCTGCGGGGAGCACGCACCCGCTTATTGCGAGCCCGCACCACTTCTTCGCGAGCCGCCTTTTCAGCGACTGGCTTCTTGTCAACCACCACTTTCGCCGGGGGTTGCGAACCACAACCACACTGACACCCCGTTTCATGCTCGTTATGCCGTTCTACCTGTTTTGCAGTTTTTTCAACCATCCTGTGTTCTCCTTTTGGGCTTTTCGTTCACCCCTTCCTGTTGGTGCGCTGGTTCATGGTTCCACCCGGCCCGTTCACAAGGTCGTGGTCACCGGGAACCGCCAATATTGTTATACCCTGGCGCATTTGCCGGGGCAGTCCTGTAATGCTCACCGGCCTGGTCAAAACTGCTCACCAGTTGGCAAGTTACTTCACCAGCAGCTTGCGGATTGATTCCAGTTCCTTCCGGCGTTTCGGGGTGGTCTTGGGATAAGACATCTTGAGTTCATTAAGCGCATCAAGCACAATTTGGGAAATGATGAGACGGCCATTTTCCTTATCATCGGCGGGAAC
>PLWR01000394.1 GCA_003165615.1 Acidobacteriota bacterium
CTCGGTGTCAGAACACAAAACAATGCCGTCGACGCACTTAAATCCTATACCGATTGTCATCTTTACCTCACGAGTCCGATGAGGAAGTATTCTATCCTTTGGCCGCCTATACGGCAATTCAGTTGCCATTCTTCTCGCCTCTAAATTCAAACTACTGAGCGCTGCATAATACANNCAATTTCGCAGCGCTCAGTAGGACACTACCAAGAAGAATGCTGATCCCGGTGGCGCCACTCCCCTGCCGGGTGATGCCCTGCCACGCCCGGGGCTTTGAAATTTTGCACAAAGTCCTCCCCCCGGGGCGAAATCAATCCCGCGCTGCTCGGTCAGTTTCGCGGGAATGACTCGAGTCTCGAAGAGAATCCCATTCCAAATGACACCACTGGCGAGAAACCCGGCTGCTGATTCAGTTTGGGGGCAGGGAGATGATTTGAGCTTCGTCGACGATCCGGAATAGACCGGAGCAGATTTTTGAGGAGCATACAATCGGCGCGCCTCCGGAGTATTGGACAGAGGTGATCAGGCCTGGCGCCCCGCACCAGGGGCAACCCAGTACGGCGAAGAAATTAGGAGCAAAGGATTCCCGCAGGTAGGCGTAGTCGTCAAGAAATACGATATCGCCGGGGGCCATGTCCGAAAGCGACGACCGGTTGGACAAATGCAGGTCGGTGGAGAGTTGCGCCGCCCGCCCGGTGCTTGGTTCTACACGCACACCCTCGCGGTCTGACGCTGCCCCCAATTTCCGGAGCTTGTTGTTTTGCTTCTCGACTGCCATAAAGATCCTTCTTATTGCCAGTACGTCGGGCGCGAAGACAGCACTTTGACGGCGCCCCTGAGCGCTGACTTCTCACCACGCCGTGACGGTTACGGAAGGGGCGTGGAAGCGCCAGTCCCGATGGGTCGGGAGCCCCTAACTAAATCGAGGATTCCAAACAGGAACTTTTGTGCCATTTTGGGAAAAGGTACAGAAGTCCGAGTTTAGCAGGCAAAATATCTGGTATTTTCCTGGTCGTCCTCGCCGCAATTCACACGCCTGCCGCGGGCTTTGAACCTGCCCGGAGCAGCATCTGATTCCGCTCCGGGCTTGGGGTTCACCCACTAATTTCCTGCCACCGACGCTGGCAGAGAGATGAAGCCGGGAAGCGCGTAGGCGCACGGCGCTCGCGGACCCTCGCGCGGCTCAATCTTCTTTCCTCTCCCTATCTATCGGCCACTTTGGTTTTGAGCTTGAGGATGTATACAACATCGCAAGATGGCGAACATTGTTTACGCTGCGGCATGGGTGCGGTTGACGCGCTCCCAATTTGGGACGAGGCGGCAGACCCCAACTTGCCAGCACAGGGCGGTTGGCGAAGAAAATTTCGCATCCGTCCATGCCTCTTTCGGGGATGGACGGCGCCGCCTATAAGCCCGCGGCTCTACCCCTAAACCCTTCTGCGTCACCCTCCGCCAATCCCCTGGAGAAAATGCAAATATCTGAAAATAAGCCGCTTGCTCGGGCGCAACCCTGCTCTGGCGAAAGCGTTGTGGCATTCCCCCCATCTCCATCCTCGCGGGCTTTGTTCCGCTTTTCCAGCTTTGATACGGAGGCTAGTCGTCATCAATTTTCGAAGTGTGTCCGCCCTCCGCATGAATGGCCCATTCTTTGCAATTTCTAAGGGCAGCGCAAGGACCCCACGGGCAGAAGGCGGGGAACGAAGCGTGGGGCCGCAGGCTCCACGCCGCGGGTGAAGTGTTGCCTGCTGCCGCCGGGAAGCAAGCCCCAGGTCAAAAAGGCGCTGTCCGTCGGCTGACGGACATTCGAGAGTGAGCGAGGTTTTCATGGCAACTCAAACGATTTCCCCCTACGAGCAACTGAACAATCCAGCCGCAATGCCCGCCGTTCGCCGCCGGATGATCCCGCGCCACCCCTTGCCGATTTCCACCGTGCGTTCCATGGCGCAGAAGGAGGCCAAGCAGGCCGAGGAAAGGCAGCGCCTGCTGGTCGAGATGCTTCCCCTGGTGAAGCGCATGGCCTTCAAGATTCGCGAACACCTGCCCTCCCATGTGGAAGTGGATGACCTGATTGGCAACGGCGTGCTGGGGCTGGTTGATGCGGTCTCCAAGTTTGACGTCACCAAACGGGTAAAGCTCGAAAGTTACGCCCGCCACCGGGTTCGCGGAAGCATTCTCGACGGCCTCCGGGTTGTTGATCCGGCCTCCCGCGACTTGCGGCGCAAGAACAAGAAAATCCAGAAGCTCTATCGCGAACTTGAGGTGAAGCTGGGCCGTCCGGTAAAAGATGAGGAAATCGCCGAGGCGCTGGGGTTGAGTCTGGCGCAGTGGCACAGCGCGTTGAATGAAATCCAGAGCGTGGGGTTTGATTTCGGCGCGCGCATCATCTCCGCCGGTCCGACTTCCAAGCGCCCATCGGTTGAGCCGGCGTTTTTGGCGGGTGACGAAGCTGATCCCTTCGACCTGTGCTACCGCCGCGAGCAAAACGAAATCCTGGTCCGCGCCCTATCCCACTTGCGTGAGCGCGAGCGGCAAATCATCAACCTCTACTATGAGCAGGAACTGACCATGAAGCAGATTGCCGACCGCATGAACATTGACGAATCACGCGTCTCGCAGGTCCATTCGGCGGCTCTGGCGCGCTTGAAGGCGAGCGTGAATGCCCTCCTGCACCCACGCCAGTCCAGGACCTCCGCGGCCCCCACGCTTTCCATGTCAGTCGGCGGCGGGATCTAGCAGGCTGCGGAAAAACCCCTCAAACTGTCATCCTGAGGAGGCGAAGCCGACGAAGGACCTCGGTATTTGCTTGAAAATTCAAATGCGGGGGTCCTTCGCTCCGCTCAGGATGACAGCATTTAAGCGTTTCCCCGCAGCCTGCTAGTGATCGGGAGATCCGGTGATCGGGTGAGCAGGTGACCAAGGAGCCCCTTCGACGCGCGCTGTTCCTTGTTCATCCGATCACCCGATTCGGTAGTGTCTCAGTTTGAATTTAGCGGGCCGCTATGACGGTTCCGGAATAAAATACTCCGAGACAGGAAACAAAATTGGCTGATATTACCGTGCGCATCGGGGACAGCCCCGACAAAAGGAGAATGGGCAATGAATTTTGAAGATTTCACTACCGTAGACTTCACGCTCAGAAGCGGACCAGGATTCGTATACATTCTGTGCTGGGTCGCCGAAGAAAGGGAAATTCCATTTTATGTCGGCGAGACACAATCCCTTTGGGGAAGATTGAACGACTACTATTGGGCAGATTTTCAGGCCAGCACCGACTTCAAGGTCGGGGAGGCTGTCAAACATTTATATGCAAGAAACCGTCGCGTCATTGCCAAGTACAAACCAAGCACAGACCGACGGCAAGAGCAAAACGCGGTCATTGCGGCGTTACATGCAGAAGGCAGAAAGTTGCTGAATGATTGTCGTGGTTATGAGTACAAAACAGCCGATGCGGAAAAAGAGCGTGCTAAGATTCAAGAATTCGTGGACGCTCTCTTGAGTGACAATGAGACGACTCATCCCAAGATTTCAAACTGAGACACCACCCCCGATTCGGCCCGCTTGCATCCACGCGACGTGGATGGTAGCCTCAACAAGGCGCTCACGTCGGGTGAGCGCAGCTCCTGCTCCCCGCCCGTGTTGGCGGCGCCGGGAGACATGGAAATCCTTGAACCTGCATACGGGCTGAGTGAACCTATGAATCGATATGAGAGCCAGGTGTTCGAGAATCAGCACGTGATTTTGGACGATGGCGTCTACGTGAATTGCAAGTTCAAGAATTGCAGTCTGGAGTATTCGGGCGGCGACGTCTACGTGCAGAATTGCCAGGGCGAAGGTTGCCAGCTCGTCTGGCGAGGCGCCGCGCAGCGCACCGTACTGCTTCTGCAAGGTCTGGGCCTGATGGTTCCACCCCCACCGCCGCCGGGCACCGACCCCGCCAGCCGGGTTAATTGAACGCCGTACTGCAAGCTGCCGCATCAATTGTGGGCCGGCCGCCAGATTGCGCGGGGTAATCCCCGCCCTCTTTCTTTCCATCTTTAGTCCTTTAATCATAATGGCTTGCAGGAACTGTTCGCTGCGGGTTGGGCCTTTCCGCCACGCTGGCGAACGCCCGCCGAGCCATTTCCCTTGCCTTTTCACCACCAAAACCTTTATATTCAATCGTTTGAGCCACTGTAATTCACAACGCCGAGGACCCGATTTTGGCCAAGCCGAACTCACCCCGCATTTTTGTTAGTTTGGCCGCGCCCACGCTGAGCGCCCTGGAGGCTCTTGCCATCCATGTTTCGGGTGTGCCTGTCGGCTACGAGTTGCGCCTCGATTACCTCCAGGACTTTTCCCAATTCGAATCGCAGCTTCACCAGATGCTGACACGCCTGCATTCTCCCCAAACCATAGCCACGTGCCGGAGGACGACGGCGGGAGGCATGTTCCAGGGGACGCTGGCCGATCAGGTGGGAATTCTTTCTGCCGCCGTGCGCGCGGGTTGCCAATGGGTTGACGTCGAGATCGAATCCGTGCAGAAGGCCGGCGTAGCGATGCTCAAGGAACTCCGGCCTGCCAAGATCATCGTTTCCTACCACGACTTTCAAAAGACTCCAGCGCTCGCCCCGATTTATCGCCGCATGGTGCGTCTGCCGGTGCAGATGGTGAAGATCGCCACACAAGGCCGCCATCTGCGAGACAACTTGCAAATTCGCCGGCTGCTCACAGCCCATAGGCGGAACGCCCCGAAGTTGGTGGCGCTGGCCATGGGGGCATCAGGAATCCCCTCGCGGCTGCTTTCCCTGCTGTGGGGATCGGCGTTCACTTACGCGTCGCCGCTCTCCCATTCCCCTGCCGCCGCGGGACAAATTCCCGCGGAAGTCATGCGCTCGGTCTACCGGGTTGAACGCCTGGACAGCCACACGCAACTTTACGGAGTGCTGGGTTCGCACGCTTCCATGTCCCTATCGCCGGCCATGCAGAACGCGGCCTTCCTGGCCAAGCACGTGAACGCCGTTTTCCTGCCGTGTCAGACCAGCAAACTGGCGGATTTCCTGGTCTTCGCGCGCGAATTGGAATTGCAGGGATTCGCCATCACCATGCCCTTCAAGCGTGCCATTCTGAGGGCCCTCGACTGGGTGGACCCGCTGGCGAATCGCATCGGCGCGTGCAATACCGTGGCCTTGCAGCGTGGACGTTGGTTGGGATGGAACACTGACGCCGCCGCGGTGGTGGAAGTCCTGACCAAGCGCATTCGCCTGGCGGGCAGCCGCATTCTGATTATCGGCGCGGGGGGCGCAGCGCGAGCGGCGGCTTACGCCGTACGCGCGGAAGGCGCGGAGGTGGTGATCACGGCCCGGCGCGAGGCGACAGCGCGGGCCTTGGCGCGCGGAGTGGCGGCGCAGGTGGTGCCCTGGGACAGTGAGGAAAGTCTGGAAGCGGACGCCGTCATCAATGCCACCCCCGTGGGAATGTATCCGCACGTTGACAACGCTCCCTTCGACCTGGGGCGACTGCGGGTGCGCGTAGTCTTCGACATGGTTTATTATCCCCTTGGCACGCGCTTCCTGAACGACGCGCGACGGCGCGGCCTCACCACGATTTCCGGTCTGGAGATGCTGGTGGCGCAGGGGGCGCGGCAGTTCGAAATCTGGACCGGCCTGGCCGCTCCCCGCGCATTAATGGAGCAAGCCGTCCGCGCGGCGCTGGGTCACCCTGAACAAGGTTAAAGGGTAAAGGGTGAAGGCAATCTAAGGGGTTGAAGAGTTAAAGACTTGAAGGAGCCGAAAACTTGAAGAAGACCAGCATTTCGTCTGCGGGTCCAAAGTTTGTAAGCTACTTCTGGCCCGTCATTGAGGCTCTAAAGAAACTTGGCGGGTCGGCGCGCCCGGCTGAAGTCCGCGAAGAAATTGTAGCTAAGCACAGTATCTCTGACATGGCCCAGGCTGAAACCCTACCAAGTGGTTTCCCGCGCTTCGACAACCAAGTTGCCTGGGCCCGGTTCTNNGGTATTATCGATGCCTCCTCTCGGGGTGTTTGGACACTGACAGAGAAGGGTCGTGTTCTCGGTCACCTTACACAGCAGGAAGCGCTTGGCTTATTCAAGGATGTCCACGCGCAATATCAAGTTGAACGTGGTGTTGAAGAGCCGCCCGAAGTAGAGGAGGCGGAAACAGCGCCACCCCAGGATGCAGCTTCGCCAATTTCAATCAACTACCGACAGCAGCTCCTAGAGATTCTCCGTGCCCTACCGCCATCTNNCGCGAATCGGGATTTCAAGAGGTAACGATCAGCGGTCGGTCGGGTGATGGGGGCATAGACGGCCTCGGCATTCTTCAGGTAAGTCCTTTGGTTAGCTTCAAGGTCCTTTTTCAATGCAAACGTTATACCGGACATGTTAATCCCAGCCAGGTTCGCGACTTTCGGGGCGCGATGCAAGGACGGGCCGACAAGGGAATCATCATTACCACGGGTGCATTCAGCTCGGAGGCGAAGAAAGAGGCAGTTCGAGACGGTGTTCCACCGATTGAGCTGGTCGATGGCGAAAAGCTTTTAACGATGCTCGAAGACCTTGAACTGGGCGTGAGCCCAATCAAGGCGTTCAAAGT
>PLWR01000321.1 GCA_003165615.1 Acidobacteriota bacterium
CCCGCTTAGAACAAATTTACCGTGATGGCCTCTAGCCGGTGCTTTCCGCACCCGCGGGGCATGTGTTACACTATTGTTATATTCAAAGTGCGGGTTCATTAACCGGAGCGTCTTCATGAAACGGTACGGCGAGCATNNNAGTGGAACTCTTCGCCGCTCGTCCGTGAAACCACCAAGCGCGGCAAGAAGAAGCAGGCGCTTACCCCCTCAACCTTCTCCCTGATTCACGCCACAGACTTTGCCGACCGCATGGAGCACAACATCCTGCCCTTGCTCAAAGCCGGAGCCGTGGTGTTGTGCGATCGTTACATTTACACGGCCTTTGCGCGCGACGTGGTGCGCGGGATGCATCGTCAGTGGGTGCGCGAGCTTTACAGTTTCGCCGCGAAGCCCACCGCCGCGTTCTATTTCCGCGTCCCCCTGGATGTTGCCATGAAGCGCATTCTGGACGGGCGCAACGGCGTGAAGTTTTACGAAGCGGGAATGGATCTGGGCCTGAGCGAGGATCCCGAGGAGAGTTTCGGCATCTTTCAGGGCCGGATCCTGGATGAGTACGAGAAGATGGTTCCCGAATTCGACCTGACCACTGTGGATGCTACCCTTCCTATTGAAGAGCAGCAGACTTACATGCGGCAGATTGTGAAGGCCAAGCTGGCCCAGGCGAAGAGATTGAGGGTAGCGCCGTGAGAGAAACCTATGCCGCGCCTCTGCCGGGGATGAACCTGGCGGAATTGCCGGGCAAGCTGATCGTGATTGAAGGGACGGACGGCGTGGGCCGGTCAACTCAGATCCGGCTGCTGCGCCCGTGGCTCGAGCAGCAGGGCCGCGCGGTTCTTGACACCGCCATCAAGCGCTCGGAGCTTGCCGGCAAGGGCATCCAGCAAGCGAAAGAAGGGCATACCCTGGGGCGCATTACCCTGAGCCTGTTCTATGCCACGGATTTCGCCGACCGCCTCGAGCACGAAATCGTTCCGGCGTTGCGAGCCGGTTTCGTGGTGCTCACCGATCGCTATATCTACTCCTTGATGGCGCGAGCCATTGTGCGAGGCGCTGACCCGCGGTGGATTCGCAACGCCTATGGCTTTGCGCTGAAGCCCGACGCCACGTTCTATTTGCGCATTGGCGTGGATGACCTTATTCCTCGGGTGGTTTTCTCCCGCGGGTTCGACTATTGGGAATCCGGCATGGATATCCATCCCAGCGAGGACATGTACGACAGCTTCCGGAAATATCAAACGGAGCTGCTGACGGAATTCGAGAACCTGGCGAAGGAATACAACTTCGAAGTCATCGACGCTACGCCCGATGTGCGCACCGTCTTCGAACACTTGCGGGCAGGAGTGGCTCGGGTGCTGAGTGGTGAGCCCCGCGAACCGCTGTTTTCCGTCGTCGCCCCGCCCGTGGAGCTTGCCGAGGCAGCAACCAAGAAGGTGCTGGAAATGCCCGCGCCTGCCAAGCCCGTTGCTCCCGCCTCGGAGGAACCCGCCCCCGCGGCTCAGGCTTTGCCGAGCGCCGCGGTCGGCGACGCCAACAGGTAGGAGACCCACTCCTTCAGCCGGTGCATTTCGGCGGATTCCCGCGACATGCGGAGATACTTCTCTTCCAGCCCCATTTTGTTTTCCCGGTTGCGTAGAATCAGCTTTTCCACGTCCATCGCCAGGGGCAGGTGATCGCGCAGAAATTCCGTCCGTGCCAGCATCTCGATCATCATCTGCTCCAGCACTTCCAGGTCGTGCCAATCCCCCAGGTCCTTCTGAAGCTGACGGAGCCCCACCAGGGCCTCAGCGCTGCCGGGCACGCCGAACTCATGGAAAACCTCCAGCAGGTAGCGCAGCCGCTTGGTGGCAATGCGCGCGCCGTGGATGACGGGGGGACGGAAATCGCGATGCGACCGCTCGATCTGGCTTTCAAATCGGCCCCACGTGGATTCCAGAGCGCTGGTCAGATCCCTGGCAAATCCCGGGCGCGACGCACCTGCACCGTGAGCGTGATGCTCGGCAGCGTGGTCATGCGCTTTGTCCTGATGGAGGAATTCCTTCAGGTCCACGTAAAGGACCGTAAGGTTGATCTTGCCGACCTTGCGTAGGGTCCGCACGAAGCTTTCTGAACGGCGCATCAATAGGAAATGTTGCACCGCTGTCCAGGCCTCGCGCCTCGCTGAGCGCTTCCGTCGCAGCGGACGCCCCACCATCTCCAGCAAAACGTCGCAATTGCGCACGTCCCCCAGGACCTGGCGGCAGCAGCGAATCTGGCGGCGCATCCGGCGCAGCTCCTGCGGGCGCGGCTTGGGATAAAGCAGGTCCAACACTTGCTGCAATCGCCGGCTGGCGACGCGCATGTCGTGAATGGCGTCGGCATCATCACCCTTCAGGACTTTGGCTTCATACGACATGAAGCGGTTGAGCTGCCGCAGGGCCAGCTCCCGCACCTTTTTGCAACTCTCCTCGTAGGGCAGCAGCAATGCGCCCTCGGGGGCTACTGGTCTCTCAGGATCAGCCGCTTCGACCGCGGCGGATGGGTGGCTTGGGTTTAATTCATCTTCCATGGCACGTGCCTCGAAAAGGTTGGGTGGGGATACTTCGCCCTCCAGGGGATTGCCGAAGGTGATCCATCCGCTCGACCCCATGGATTCCAGTGAAGGAAACCTCGATTTAAGGAGCCCATAGTCTACCTCGCGAAGAGCGAAGTTTCAACGGCTTGTGCGAGAGGGTAGCGGCCTAATTTGCAGCGTAGCGCTGGGCTCGACAGGCTGCGAAACAACCGCTCGCACTGTCATCCTGAGCCCGTTTTTTGGGCGAAGGATCTCGGCATTTCACCGGGGTGGGGGAGCAGAGCGAACTACCGGGGTCCTTCACCCCGACCAAGGGCGTCGGGGTTCAGGATGACAGGTCCGGAAAATGTTGCCCAACCTTTTTTTGTCCTCGGTCCCTCTGCGGGATGAGGCAAGTAAGTTATTGCCCTGCTTTGATCTCTCCATCGCCACGTCCAATTCGGGAAAAGACGAATATTGAAGCTATCAGGCAAGTAAGGTCTGAATAAATGTCTTCAACTTATTGAAAATAAAAATAAAATAATTCTTGACATATACACACTCATATTTTATTATGTCTATGTACTAAGACAAGTGAACGTTCAACAAATGGAGGCACACTACTATGGCGATTGTTAGATTCGAACAAGGAGTCCCCTTGACCGCACAGAACCAACTTGAACGCTTTTTGCGCGAAGCCTTTTCTCCCGTATCCGGTGAGGGCGAGGTTTCGACCCGGATCTGGGCGCCGCCCGTGGACATCTACGAGAACGGCGACAACCTGGTGCTGAAGGCGGAGCTGCCCGGCATCAACCCCGACGACGTGGAAATTCGCGTTGAGGACAACACCCTCTATCTGAAGGGCGAGCGCAAATTCGAAAAGGAAGTGAAGGAGCAGAGCTACCATCGCGTCGAGCGTTCCTACGGAGCCTTCACGCGCACCTTCTCGCTCCCCAACAGTGTCGATGCGGACAAGGTTACGGCAAACTATAAGGATGGCGTCCTGACGCTGACCATGCCGAAGAAGGAAGAAGCGAAACCGAAGACGATCAAGATCAACGTCACTAAGGCCGCCTAAACCGGCTCCTTCGTGCGGATGGGGGGTGTGAAGCCGGCAAGATGCCAGCGCTACCCCTCCCGCATAACGGTTTTCTACCGCGTCCAGAACGCTGGGATAGACTGAACTTCCCGGTAACCTCGGACGCGGTTTTTGTTTTGACGAATTCCCGGCCTGGGCGTGTGGGAAGAACGCGATTCACGCCTTCGCCGAATTGAGTACAATTGCAAAAAGCGAAGTGTTTCGTGCCCTGTAAGGGCGCCGGAAAATAGCCGGGGGTGTTGCCGCCGGCTACTTCATTAGTCCCCCGCGGGGATCAGGGAGCCGCGGGTTTATTCGCTGACAGCTCATAGCTGACAGCTCGAAAGAGGATTCGACATGGCCACACGGTTTGACAAATTCACGGTAAAAGCCCAGGAAGCGCTGCAGGCGACGCAGGACATCGCCGGGCGCAATGGCAACCAGCAAATGGAGCCGGTACACCTGTTGCTGGCGTTGATCGAACAGCCGGAGGGTGTTGTTCCGGGAATTCTGCAGCGACTTGGCGTCACGCCCGCCGCGGTGAGCCAGGAAGCCGCCAAGGTTGTCGAGTCGCTTCCCAAAGTGGGCGGCACGACGGACCACTTTATTTCCCCGGCCTTGAAGGAAGTGTTCGACCAGTCGTTCAAGGAAACCGAGCAGTTTAAGGACGAGTACGTCTCCACCGAGCATTTGCTCCTGGCCCTGGCGAGTAAGACCAATGACCCGGCGGGGCGCATCCTAAGGCAGTTGGGGGTAAAACACGATGCTATTTTGCAGGCGCTGGTGGCGGTGCGGGGCACGCAACGCGTTACCGATCAGAATCCCGAAGCCAAATACCAGGCGCTGGAGAAGTACGCGCGCGACCTGACCGAACTGGCCCGCCGCGGCAAACTCGACCCGGTGATCGGC
>PLWR01000523.1 GCA_003165615.1 Acidobacteriota bacterium
AACAACGAGATTGGCGTGTTGCAGCCCCTGGCGGAGATCGGCCGGATGTGCCGTGAGCATGGCGTGCTCTTTCACACCGATGCGGCGCAGGCGGCGGGGAAGATTCCGCTCGACGTCGAGGCGATGAATATCGACTTATTGTCCATTGCTGGCCACAAAATGTATGCGCCAAAAGGCATTGGCGCGCTCTACGTGAGGCAGCGCGGAACTCCGGTCAACCTTGTGCCCGTCACCGATGGCGGCGGCCATGAAGGCGGACTGCGTTCCGGAACTTTGAACGTCCCGGGGATTGTCGGTTTGGGCAAAGCGTGCGAAATCTGCCGGCAGGAGATGGCCGAGGAATTGCGGCGTCTCGCGGCCATGCGCGACCGGCTTAAAGATGGACTCCTGGCCGGACTCGACGGCATTCAAATCAACGGCAGCCTGGAGCATCGGTTGCCCAACAACCTGAACGTCAGCTTTCCCGGCATCGATTTGGCAACGCTGCTCGCGGCGCTGGGCGACATCGCGTTGTCTTCAGGTTCGGCATGCACTTCGGGGGTTCCCGAGCCGTCCTACGTCGTGCAGGCGCTGGGCGTTTCAGAAGAAATCGCGAACACGCCGCTGCGCTTTGGCCTGGGGCGGTTCAACACGGAAGAAGAGATTGATTATTGCCTGGGCCGCGTGATTGAGGCCGTCAAACAATTGCGCGCAATGGCAAGTACGGCAGCAGCATAAGGAAGTGGTTGGTGGCTAGTGGTTAGTGACGGAAAAACCGGCCACTAACCACTAGCCACTAGCCACTAACCACTGGAGGTTCTTAATGGCAACACCGCAAACTGATCTCGAAATTCTGGCGACACAGGAATATAAATACGGCTTCGTAACCAACATTGAAGAGGAAACCGTTCCGCCGGGATTGAATGAGGACGTCGTTCGGCTGATCTCCGCCAAGAAGGGTGAGCCCCAGTGGCTGCTGGACTGGCGCCTGAAGGCGTTTCGCGCCTGGCTGAAGATGACGGAGCCCACTTGGGCGAATGTGAAGTTTCCTGCCATCGATTACCAGGCCATTCGCTACTACTCCGCCCCCAAGAAGGCGGGAGATGGCCCGAAGAGCCTGGACGACATCGACCCCGAGTTGCTGAAGACCTACGAGAAGCTGGGCATTCCGCTGAAGGAGCGCGAGCTGCTGGCGGGCGTTGCCGTGGATGCGGTGTTTGACAGTGTCTCCGTGGGCACCACCTTCAAAGCCAAGCTGGCCGAGCTGGGCATCATCTTCTGTTCATTTTCGGAAGCGGTACACGAGCATCCGGAGCTGGTGCGCAAGTATCTGGGCTCCGTGGTTCCCTACACTGACAACTATTACGCCACGCTGAACTCCGCCGTATTCAGTGACGGTTCATTTGCGTATGTGCCCAAGGGCGTGCGCTGTCCCATGGAGCTTTCCACTTACTTCCGCATCAACGCCAAAGACACCGGCCAATTTGAGCGCACCCTGATCGTGGCCGATGAGGGCGCTTCCGTGAGCTACCTCGAAGGTTGCACGGCCCCCAAGCGCGATGAAAATCAGCTTCACGCCGCCGTGGTTGAACTCGTGGCTTTGGATAACGCCACCGTAAAGTATTCCACCGTGCAGAACTGGTANNACCAAGCGCGGCAAGTGCGCGGGCGTGAATTCCAAGATTTCGTGGACGCAGGTGGAAACCGGCTCCGCCATCACGTGGAAGTACCCCAGCTGCATCCTGCTGGGCGATAACTCGGTGGGTGAGTTCTACTCTGTCGCAGTCGTTAACAACCATCAGCAGGCTGATACCGGCACGAAGATGATTCACATCGGCAAGAACACCAAGAGCACGATTGTGTCGAAGGGAATCAGCGCCGGCCGCGGTCAGAACAGCTATCGCGGCGCGGTGCGCATCCTCAAGGGCGCGTCCAACGCGCGGAATTACTCGCAGTGCGATTCCCTGCTGATTGGCGACAAGTGCGGCGCCCACACCTTTCCGTATCTGGAAGTGAAGAATGCCACGGCCACCGTGGAGCACGAAGCTTCCACGTCCAAGATCGGCGAGGACCAGATCTTCTACTGCCGTCAACGCGGGATCTCCACCGAAGACGCCGTGGGCATCATCGTCAACGGCTTCTGCAAGCAGGTATTCCGCGAGTTGCCCATGGAGTTTGCCGTCGAAGCGCAGAAACTGCTGGGCGTGAGTTTGGAAGGCAGCGTGGGATGAGGTAGCAAGCACGGGTAGCGCGGTACCCTGGAGGTTTCTTGGTGAAGACGACGGCATACTTCAGGACCACTCGAAGCAGGCCGGACCGGGCAATGATTTCAGACGAATGGATTGAGCGAGTGATTAACAAACCCATTGCGGAAGTGGTGCAGCAGGACGGGAGGATTCGCCGATGGGGCCGAATCCGTGAATTCGGCAATCAAGCCCTGCGAGTCGTGCTCCTGCCGGATGGGGAAACGGTCCACAACGCATTTTTTGACCGCTCGTTTAGGGGAGCTCAAAAATGACCATCCAATATTTCGAGGACACGGATACGCTTTACATCGTTTTGAAAAATACTGACGTCGCTGAAACCCGGGATTTGGACGAAAACACGCTGATTGAATTTGACGCGAAGGGCAGTCTGGTTGCCATGACGATCGAACACGCGCGGGAGCGTGCTGAGCTTCCCGACTTCACCTTTCAGAGGGTGGCGGCAGCCAGCACACCGGCTAGACGAGACCTTGGAGGACCCCGAGCTTCTCCCAGGCTTTTCCGTTAAGGTTGCGAGCCTGTTCGAGCAGTCGTAGGGGCGGTTCGCGAACCGCCCCTACTCTGTGTCCGCCGTGAGGACACGGAGGCTGCTGATACGCGGGGCAGGGCAAGCCCAGCCCCTACGAGACACAGAGAGATCTTCGCGGATAGCTCGAATTTCGAGTTTCGAATTTCCAGTTTCCAGTTTCGATTTTCCACAACGGAGCAATGAATGCTAACGATCAACAATCTGCACGCCAAGGTTGGAGACAAGGAAATCCTGCGGGGGATTGACCTGCGAGTGAACGCGGGCGAGGTACACGCCATCATGGGGCCGAACGGCTCCGGCAAATCCACGCTGGCGCAAGTGCTGGCGGGCCGCGAACTTTACGCGGTGACGGGCGGTGAGGTGACGTTTGAGGGCAAGGACTTGCTCGAGATGTCGCCGGAAGAGCGCGCGCGGGAGGGCATCTTCCTCGCCTTCCAGTACCCGGTGGAAATTCCGGGCGTCTCCAACACCTATTTTCTGCGTGCCGCGCTGAATGCCGTCCGCAAGCATCGCGGCCTGGAGGAATACGACGCCATGGACTTCCTCACCATGGTGCGCGGCAAGATGAAGTTGCTGGAAATGGATGAGAGCCTGATGTCGCGCTCGGTGAATGAAGGATTTTCCGGCGGCGAAAAGAAACGCAATGAGATTTTCCAGATGGCGGTGCTGGAACCGAAGCTCTCGATTCTGGACGAGACCGATTCCGGTCTCGACATCGATGCGCTGCGAGTGGTAGCCACGGGCGTCAACGCGCTGCGCTCTCCCGACCGCGCCACCATCGTGGTGACGCACTACCAGCGCCTGCTCGACTACATTATCCCGGATTTTGTCCACGTGCTCTCGAGTGGGCGCATCGTCAAGTCGGGCGGCAAGGAACTGGCCCTGGAGCTCGAAGACAAGGGCTATGGATGGCTGGATGAAGACGTCAGTGGTCAGTTGTCAGTGGTCAGTCGACAGTAGCAAGCTTTTCCTTGGCATTAACGGACGAGCCGCTCGTAATGAAGGCAGAAGGCGAAAATGCAACTCACCACCAAGACACAAAGGCACCAAGACAGATCTCAGGGTTCCTTATATTCGACGCTTTCTTGGTGTCTTAGTGTCTTGGTGGTCCATGATGTTTTTCGCTTCTGCGTTGCTTGTACCAATGGGAAAGGGATTTAGGATTTGATGAACACGCTTAAGGAACAAGAAGGACTCTACCTCGAAAGCTTCACCCGCCTGGAAAGCGCCCTCAATGAGCATGCGCCGGCGTGGCTGCCCAAGCTTCGCCATGCGGCTATGGAGAGCTTTGCCGAACTTGGTTTTCCCACGACTCACGATGAGGAGTGGCTCTACACCAACGTCGCTCCGCTGGCTTCCACACCTTTTGCGCCGGCCCGCGTGAAGCTGACGGAAGAACTCCGGCAGAAGATTTCGAGCCTGCCGCTGGCCGACCTGGGTTGCAGCCGCCTGACTTTTTTCAACGGTGTCTATGTTCCGGAGCTTTCAAAACTGCGGGAAGTTCCCAAGGGACTGAAGGCCGGCAGCCTGGCCTCCGCGTGGAAAAACCATGGAGCGCTGCTGGAGAGGTATTTGGGGCATTACGCCGACGCGAAGACCCACGCCTTCGTGGCGCTGAACACCGCGTTTTTCGAAGATGGCGCGTTTATCGAAGTCCCCAAGGGCGCGGTGCTGCAAAAGCCTCTGCACATTTTGCAGATTTCCCATGGCGGCGGCCACCCTACCGTTTCCCACCCGCGCAATTTGATCCTCGTGGGCGACACCGGGCAGGCAAGCATTATTGAAACCTTCGTCAGCCTGGAAGAGGACACGACGTTCACCAACACGGTCACGGAAATTGTGGCCGGTGAGGGCGCGCTGGTGGATTACACCAAGGTGCAGCAGGAAAGCGACGCGGCATTTCATTACGCGCGCGTGCAGGTTCACCAGGAGCGTTCTTCGAGCGTGGCGACGCACTCCATTCAACTGGGCGGGTTGCTGACGCGCGAGGAAGTTCAGGCGGTGCTGGGCGGAGAAGGCGCGGAGTCCCATCTCTACGGCCTCTATGTGATCGCGGGACAGCAGCACGTGGACAACCACACCGTCATCGACCACGTCAAAGCCCACTGCTCCAGCCGCGAGGTCTACAAGGGTGTGCTGGAGGGCAAATCGCAGGGAGTCTTTAACGGCAAGATCATTGTCCGTCCCGACGCGCAAAAAACCGACTCCAAGCAGAGCAACAAGAACCTGCTGCTGTCCGAGGACGCGATCATCAATACCAAACCGCAACTGGAAATTTTTGCCGACGATGTGAAATGTACCCACGGCGCCACGGTGGGCCAAATTGATCCCGAGGCGGTGTTCTATCTCCGCTCCCGCGGCATTGGTGTGCAGGAAGCGAAGAAGTTGCTCACGTTCGCTTTCGCCAACGACGTGATGGAGCGCATCAAATTCCAGCCTCTGCGCGAACGGCTCGCGGAGCGGCTGTATGCAAGGTTGGCAAAGAATTGAATTGCTTTTGAATTCACGGCTCTCGCCCTTCGGGGCAGTTTGACCCCCTCACCCCCTGACCCCTCTCCCCCAAAGGGGCGAGGGGAGCGGTGAGGTGAGTGGTGTGAGTCTCCAACCCTCGCCCCCTTGGGGGAGAGGGTGGCTTGCAGCCGGCGTTTTCATCAGCCGGGGCGAGGGGAGGGGTGATGTGAGTGGTGTGAATATCCAACCCTCGCCCCCTTGGGGGAGAGGGTGGCGCGCAGCCGGCGTTTTCATCAGCCGGGGCGAGACGGGTGAGGGGGTAATAACCGTGGAAAGTGATGCCACATCAGGCAGGAGGTACGATGGCCACAACTCGAGAATTCGTTAACGCTGCGATTAAAGAAAAGCTGCAAACGGAGCTTCAAGCGCGGACCTTCGACGTGCGGAAAATCCGTGAGGACTTTCCCATTCTCAAGCAGAAGATGCACGGCAAGCCGCTGGTTTATCTTGATAACGCGGCAACCAGCCAGAAGCCGCAGGCGGTCA
>PLWR01000406.1:0-1641 GCA_003165615.1 Acidobacteriota bacterium
TAACTTCTGCAACTAAGCACTAGAGACGGATTTGACCATTACGCACGACGAGACTTCCGTGAAAGCGCGGTCCTCGCCAAACCTCAAGTTCTTAACTCGACAATTGTCGCGCCGCTACCGCCTTCCGGCGGTGGGGCTAAATAGAACTTCTCGACCTGGGGGTGATGCGCAAACATCTCGTGCAGGGTCTTGCGCAGGATGCCCTTGCCGTGGCCGTGAATAATCCGCACCCGGGAGCGTCCACCCAGAAAAGCCTGGTCGAGGAATTTGTCCACGCGCTCGCGGGCTTCCTCCGCCGTATTCCCGATGACGTTGAACTCCTCCGCCACGTCTTCGCCGTGCGGCGTGGAAACCGTAGCTACCCGACCGGTCGCGCCTCCCGGCATCAGCGCCTTCACTTCTCCTTTGCTCACCCGCATTTTCAATAGCCCTACGGACACTTCCACCTGGCCGTCCGGAAGCAGTGCCATGATCGTACCGGGGGTTGACACATTCGCGACCTGCACGCGGTCGCCCACCGCCATCAACCGCACCACGAGTGGCTCTTGGGACGTCGTGGCGGGCTCACCCAGCGCTTCCAGAACCTGGGTGTTCCACTCCTCCCTGGCTTCCCGCACCAGGCTGGTGGCTTTCCGTTCGCCCTTGCTCACCACCTTGGCGGGCGCGGCTTGCTTGCGCAACTCCTCCAGGGATTGTTCCCAGGTCTTCGCGTACTGCCGCAGGGTTTCGTCCAGGCGGGAATCCAGCTCGCGCAGTTTGTTGCGCCGCTCTTTCTGGAATTCGAGCTCCAATCGTTCGCGGCGCTTTTCCTGTTCCTGCTTTTGGACTTCCAGTTCCTCCAGTTTACGCTCCATCTCAGTGCGTTGCTGGTGCAGGCCCGCCACCAGCGCGGCGGCCTCAGCGTCGGCCGGATGCAGCAGGGACCGCGCCTTTTCCACGATGCCGGGTTCCAGGCCCAACCGCGCGGCGATGTCGAGCGCACTCGACTTTCCCGGCAAGCCGACGAGCAGCCGATAGGTGGGTTCGAGCGTCGCTTCATCGAATTCCATCGCCGCGTTCACGGCCTCCGCGGTTTCGGCGGCGTAGGCTTTCAAGCGCGAATGGTGGGTGGTCACCATGGTCATGGCGCCGCGCTGGCGGAAGTGTTCAAGAATGGCCACGGCCAGCGCCGCGCCTTCGTTGGGTTCGGTGCTGGCGCCGATCTCATCCAGCAGCACCAGATCGTCTGGCCCCACCACTTGCGCCATGGCTTCGATGTTGGTCACGTGCGCGGAGAAGGTGCTGAGGTTGGCCTCAATGGATTGCTGGTCGCCGATGTCCGCCAGCACGCGCCCGAACAGCGGCAGCTTGACCTCGCTGGCGGGCACGGGAATTCCCGCTTGCGCCATCAGCGCCGCGATGCCCAGCGCTTTGAGGGCGACGGTTTTGCCGCCGGTATTGGGACCACTGATGATCATGATTTTCTTGGGTGATTTGATCTCCAGGCTAAGCGGGACGAGGTCGGCAAATGTCCTGAGGGCAACTTGAAGCAGCGGGTGGCGATACCCATTCAGACATATTGCGCGGTCGGGGTGGATCTCCGGAATGCAACAGTCAAATTGTCTGCTGAACTCACCTTTGGCGAAGGCCCAGTCGATTTCG
>PLWR01000406.1:1655-24241 GCA_003165615.1 Acidobacteriota bacterium
TAAACCGTGGCGCCGGAGGAGCTGGCCCCGTGCACCACGCCCTGCACGCGCCGTTTTTCCTCCACGCGGACGGGGATAACGAAGCGGTCGTTGCGGATGGTCACCACGGCGTCCTGAAGCACCTGACCCTGGGAATAGCGCCGCAGCATGCGCTCCAGGCTGGATTGGATTTCCAGCTTGGCGCGCTCGATGGCCCGGCGGACGCGTCCCAATTCTGTGCTGGCGGAAGAGTCCACGGTGCCGTCGGGATTGATCTTGCCGCCCAGCTCCGTCACCAGGGTGCGGAAATCCGGGATCGCACGCGCCAGTTCCGACAAACGTGGCGTGCCTGACGGCGCGCCCGACGGCGTTGTAGGGCCGAACGGCGTTCGGCCGTCTTCCCCGTGGCGCGATTCGGTAGGGCCGAGCGGCGCTCGGCCCCCGTGTTCTGCCGCCTCGCCCCCATGGGGTGGCGCGGGCGGCGCGTCGGGGCCGAGCAATGCTCGGCCCGCCCCATTCACCAAGGCGGCGCTAGCCGCCGCCGTGCCCTTGGCAAACGTGCGGAACATATCGAGGCCTGCCCGCGCCACTTCCACCAGCGCCAGGATTTCCAGGGCGGCGAGCGCCAATCCTTCCACCCGCAATTTTTCCAGCAACGAACTGGGCTCGCACACCCCCGCCAAACTGGGGCGGGAACTCTCACGCAAGTACTCGCGCGCCTCGCCCGCGAGTGCCAAATCCCGCCGGATCACCTCGATGTTGGTGTGCGGTTCAACGCGTTCCAGCAAAGGCTCGCTGATGGGCCCGGAGAGATACCGGTGCAGCAGATCGAGAACCGCCGGAAATTCCAGCACGTCGCGGGAAAAGGGATCGATGGTTCGATGCGTCGTCAAATCAGTGTCAGTCATGGTCGTGTGCAATTGTAGCAGAGGCCGGGGTGGGAGTTAGGATTCAGGATTTAGGAGCTAGTGCTTAGTTGCATTAATAANNATAAGCGATATTATTTGTGGCTCTCGGAAGGGCGGGGCTTTAGCCCCGCCGCCCATGGGCGAAGGGTTGAATGGGCCTTTAGGCCCTGAAGGCGCGTCTCTTCAGGGGCTAAACAGGCTGCGGAAAAACTCCCCAATGCTGTCATCCTGAGCAGCAGCGAAGGATCTCGCTCTGAGCGTTTTCACGGCAATGCGAGATTCTTCGTCGCCTGCTGGCTCCTCAGAATGACAGTGCCGATGAGTTCTTCCGACCTCGTACTTCGGACTCTTTTTCTCGTCACTCCCCTTTGCTTTCGAGGTGAAGGCGGCATAAGATGCTCTTACGGGCATACTGCCAGTGATTCAGCCTTGGCGAAGCAGCGATGGAAGGGAACCACCATGTCCAAGATTGATGAACTCAAAGCTGATATCGAGCGACTCCCCAGCGAGGAGATGGCCGAGCTCTTCCGCTGGTTGTCCGAAAAGGAATGGGAGAGTTGGAACCGCGAGGTGGAAGCCGACTCCCAGAAAAAGGTTCCTGACACCGTTTCCCTGACACCGTTTCCTCCCCGGGAAGGCGAGAGGTCGAAAGGGGAATTGCCATGAGACACAGCCGACGGAATGTGCTACGGGGGATCGGGGTCGGCGCATTGTCATGCTGGGTGTCGTCGAAGGCCGCTAAAAGCGGCGCGCGGCCAGGTTTCCTCGACAATGCAGAGGCGCCAAGCCCGGCGCCGGATCTCGCGCCCTCGCCCGCTCCCCGCGCCGGCCAGCCAGGTCCGCCCATGCTGCTCGGCACCAGCGTCATGGATGCGCCGCTCGGTACCCACTACATGGATGCGCGGCGCAATGCGTTGGTCAAGTCGCTGGGCTTCTCCCACTTGCAAACCGACTCCGATCATCTGAGTGTCAACGAGCCGGAGCCGGGGCGTTGGGACTGGACGGATGCCGACAAGGGCTTGGCGGCGGCGCGCGAAGCGGGACTCAAATGGCAATATTTCCCGCATTTCCACTGGCCGCCGGAATGGTACCGCAAGACGGCCAGGTTCGTCCCCTGCACCGGCTTGCGCTCGGGCCGCAAGCTCGCCTGCATGTCGCTTTGGAGCCCCGACATCGTCCCCTGGTTTGACCACGGTTACGCCGCGCTGGCGGAGCACTATGGCCGCGGCAACGACAAGCTCTATGCCATTTATCTCGGCATCCACGGCGATTTCGGCGAGACTCTCTTTCCCATGGGCTTTCATCCTGACGAAAAGAAGTACTTTGGCGAGACCGGCGTGGCGCTGCGGGATTTTTGGTGCGGTGACGACCATGCCCGGAACGATTTCCGCCGCTCGGTTGAGGCGAAGTATCGCACCGTGGTAAAGCTGAATGCCGTTTGGGGCACACCGTATCCCTCGTTTGACGCGGTGGATTACCCGGCAGGCGCTTACAGCGCAAGCGCCGATGCCGTCAGCACGCCCGAAGCGCGTCGATACTGGCTGGATTTTGTCCAGTGGTACTACGACAGCATGACGAAATTCACGGGCGAGGTTTGCCGCATCGCCCGCAAATACTTTCCGAATTCGCTGCTGCAAATTCCCGTCGGCGGGGGCAGCGAAAAGCTGATGTACGGCCAGGACACGACAGCGCTTCCCAAAATTGCGCGCCAGTACGGCGTACACGTCCGCTCCACGCACGGCGGCTACAAGCCGTTTCCACAAGCCTATGCCGCGATGATCAAGCGCATCGCCACGCCCAGCAAAGTGTACGGCGTGCCGCACTGGCTGGAGACGGGAGGCGACATCACGCCGGAGCGCACAGTTGGTCGCATCATGGAAGCCTTATCGTGCGGCAACTTCGGCTTCTGGGAGTTTGGCCAGAACATCGCGAGCGCCGCGGAGGTGTTCCGCGAGTATGCCCGGTTCCTCACCCGCGAGAAGCCGGTTGTGGACGCCGCGCTGTTTTTTCCCACCACCCATCATCGCTTGATCCGGAAGGATAATTTCCCCCAGCGGCTACAGGAGGTCGGCGTAAAACTCCGCGAGGTGATGGATTACGACATGGTGGACGAAGAGTTGATCGAAGATGCCGGACTCGAGCCCTATCGGGTTCTGGTCTGGATCGAGGGCCAGTTCGCTGAGGCCAGGACGCTCCAAACCCTGGCCGCATGGGTGGAAAGTGGCGGTGTATTGGTGCATCTGGGAGGGGAGCCCCCGCAAACCGTGGAGGGAGACACCGCCCCGGGTGCCGGGTTGCTTGGCCTCGCGCCGCCCACGGCCCCGCAGCCGGGCGGTCCGATCGCCGTGAGGAACACAGCCTTCTTGCGTCACCTGGCGGCGCACACGGACCTCCGAGCAGAGGCGACGGTTAATAGTGTTAACGAAAAGGCCTCGGTCCTCGCATCAGTTGAAAATCGTCCGGCGATTTGGGCTATGCCGCACGGCAAAGGCTGGGTGATCGTAGCGGCGGGCGGCGACCAGGCGACTTTCATGGAACTCGTGCGCGACGCGGTCTACAACCTGTCAAAGCTGGACCCGGCCAAGCCCGATGCACTGGAGGTTGATACGGATTGGGATGGTGTGTACTCGACGCTGCTGGCCACGGGAGAAGTCATTCTGTACAACTTCACTTCCGAACCGCGCGCCAAGACGGTGCTTGGTACCACCATTACGCTTCCGCCCACCTCGCTGCGCAGTGTGTTGGTCAAGCAGCCGGATCGGCGGACTTTCAGCCGCGGCGACAGCATAGCTACCCCGCTTGCCGAGGCGATGTAGGGGTAGGGCTTGGCCTACCCTTGTAATTCAACGGCAATTTGCGACGAGGGGACGGCAAGCCGTCCCCCTACGAGGAATTCCCCCCTCCCACATTGATCACAGATTCTTGCGCAACTCTTCCACCGCCTGCTCCGGGGTGCTGATGAGCGTGACGATATCCATGGCGGGGGCTGTCCAGTTGGGATCTCCGTTCTTTAATTGACCTTCTTGCTCCAGGCAATCGATGACCGGCTGCCAATAGGGAGCCATCACGAGGAGCGGTTTGCGCCCGCCCACGGTTTTCGAGAGGCTGCCCTTATTCATCATCTCCCAGGCAAGCGCCAGTTCCGCCAGCGTTCCCGTGCCGCCGGGAAGAGTCAGGTAAGCATCGCCGCGTTCGATGAGGGTCATCAGGCGCTCGGGAAAATTCTGCGTGCGGACTTCCTCGACAATGTAAGCATTGGCCGGGCGTGGCCAGATGACGCAGGTGACGCCGATGGTGTGCCCGCCGGCTTCGCGCGCGCCCCGCGCCGAGGCTTCCATCAGGCCGCTGTATCCGCCATTGCAAACCGCATAGCCCGCTTCCGCCAGCAACCGGCCCAGGCGCTGCGCCTCAACATAAGCCTTACTGCCTTCCCCGGGCAGGGAGCTTCCAAATACCGTGATGGTTTTCATGGTGATGTTCTCTCCTCAGCAAGTGTAGAGCGGACTAAGAAACAGGTCCGCTCTACGCCTGCACTTCATCATCGTATATTTTAGCTAACACTTTTGACGGGAAGATTACAAAAGAATCTGGAAGTGTTTATCGTCACCTGTTTGGAAGTGGATTCGATTTGGATTTCTCAGTGGCGTGGCTGCGGTGACGCTTGCCGGCTGGCTGTATGCGCCGGAAAAGCAACGCCGAACTGGGATATAATGTTGATCGGCAGGAAGATGGCCGGGAGGTCCCATGGCAAACGAATATACCGCTGTATTTGAGCGTGACGGCGAATGGTACATCGCTTACTGTCCGGAGATTCCTGGGGCCAATGGGCAGGGAAAGACCAAAGACGAGGCGCGCGCCAGTTTGCGCGAGGCCATCGCTCTCATTCTGGAAGACCGGCGACAAGACGGCCTGCGCGGGATTCCCCCGGAAGCTGAACTCGAAACCATAACCGTCAAGTGAAAAGAAGCAGCCTGCTCCAGCATTTACGCAAACACGGTTGCAACCTCAAACGCGAAGGAAGCAGCCATTCCCTCTGGTCGAACCCTCAAACCGGCGTCATCGAGGCCATACCGCGCCACACCGAAATCTCAAACCTGCTGGCCAGGAAAATCTGCCGTAACCTGTCGGTCCCCGAAATCGGATAAGAGGTATAAGAGGCTGCGGAAAAACGCCCCCATGCTGTCATCCTGAGCAGCAGCGAAGGATCTCGCTCTGAGTGTCTTCAAGACAATGCGAGATTCTTCCTTCGCTGAGCTCAGGACCGCCTGCCGGCTCCTCAGAATGACAGTGCCAATGAGTTTTTCCGCCGCCTCATAAGCCCGAATATCCGATGGAAACCATGATTACCGCTGCCTTGCAAACCACTTATAAATCTCCACCGTAATCGCGTCGAGTGTTTCCTGGCCGGTCTTGTTCGGGAGGGGATGATTGTTCGCCATGATGGAGAAGACCAGGCGCTTTCCCGAGGGCAGCTCCATGTAACCGGAGAGCGTGTTGACGTGCTCCACGGAGCCGGTCTTGGCGTGAATCTTTCCCTTCAACTCATCCTCTAAGAAACGGTGGGCCAGCGTGCCGTCGACGCCTGACACCGGCAGGGAATCGAACCAGGCCTGGAAGTGCGGCGAGCGCGCCATGTGGATGAGCAACTTCACCGCAGCTTGGGGCGCCACCAGGTCCTCCCGCGAAAGCCCCGAGCCATCGACGAAATCGATTTCGCCCGGCAGGATTCCCACCTGCTGCGTGGCAAAGGCGTTCAGTGCTTCCAATCCCCCGGCCAGGCTGCCATGATTGTTCTGCACACGCCCCAGGGTTCGCAGCAGCATTTCCGCATGCAGGTTTTCACTTTCCTTGTTGACCACCTTGATCGCCTCACGCAGCGGGGCGGAAGTGTGTTCCGCCAGCACCACGCGCGGCGATGATGAGGGGACGGGATTGGGCAAGGAAGCGGCTTCCAGGCGCGTGAAGTGGCGAACTTCGCTCGGCCCTTGTACCAAAATGCCACGGGCGCGAAGTGCGGCGCGGAATTGTTCCGCCACCAACAGAGGAGGATTGGCGATGGCAACCGTTTCATCGTCGCCGCCGCCATCGATGGGAACCTGCCCCCAGAGGTCAAGTTCCATCGAGCCGGGTTGGCGCTCCAGATGATAATTCTTCTCGCTGCCTTTCGCCCCCGTCACGATGTGATTTTTCAGTAAGTAATAATCCGCGATCGGAGTCAGGCGCACCACGGCTCCGTCACCAGCCTTTTCGCCCGGCTTGACCTCCAGCGTCAGCAGGTTGTCATTGAATGCCAGCGCCGTGACGGGCGCTCCGTATCCCCACTCCAGATCATCGGCGGCCCAGTTCGGCGCAAAGGGTTCCCAAACAAAGTAGCTGTCGTCGGCAATCAGCGTTCCCGTGACCTCGCGCACACCGCGCGCTTTGACCTGGTCAGCCAATTCCTGAAGGGATTTGTCGGCAGGCTGTTGCGGGCCGTGATAGGTGTAAGGGAAGGTGCGGATGCCGAGGTTCGGGTCGCCGCGCCCCACAATGTAAATATCCCCCACGCGCCCCTGCGCGTCGGGTGCGGCATCGCTTTCCACGGTGGTGTGAAAAGCGTAGTCGGGACCCAGTTTCTCCAGCGCCGCCGCGGTGGTGAACATCTTCATGTTGGAAGCGGGGATAAAGAGGTGGTCGGCGTCGCGCTCGAAAAGCAATTTGCCGCTCTCCAGTTCAACCACCTGGATGCCCCACGAGCCACGCCGCGCATCGCTGGGAGCAAGGATTTTGTCGATCCGCTTATCGAGCGCCGACTTCCTGCGCGCATGCCCGGTAGTGGCGGCGGGAGAGGTAGAATTCTCCGTGATTCGTACGCTGGCAAGTCCGAACCTGGCAGCCTGACGAGATTGCTCTGCGAACAGCGGCACTGCGGGCGGCACTGCCAGAGCAAGGAGGAGCAAAAGCAGTGCACAGGTCCATCTTGGACGAAGGTAATGTGGGGTTTGCTGCACAAAATTCAAAATTCAATATTCAAAATTCAAGATCAAGGGCCGGGATTCAAGATTCAAAACTCAAGATCAGGATTGAAAATTCAAAATTCAAATCCAAAATCTGAGATCTGAAATCTGAGATCTGAGATTCAAAATCATTTCAGCCCAGCAGGTGGGCCACCTCTTTGGCGTAATAGGTAAGGATAATGTCAGCCCCGGCGCGGCCGATGGAGGTCAGGGTTTCCATAATCATCCGCTCGCGATCGATCCAGCCCAGACGCGCGGCGGCTTCAATGAGGGAGAACTCCCCGCTGACCTGGTAGGCGGCGATGGGAACATCAAACTCACGGCGGGCGAGGGCAATAATATCCAGATAGGGAAGCGCGGGCTTGACCATGATGATGTCCGCCCCTTCTTCCACGTCGAGCGCAATCTCGCGCATCGCTTCCCGCTGATTGGCGGGGTCCATTTGATAGGACTTGCGGTCGCCGAATTTGGGAGCGGAATCCGCCGCTTCGCGGAAAGGGCCGTAAAAGGCTGAGGCGTACTTGGCGGAATAAGCCAGAATGGGAATTTGCGTATGGCCGTGGGCATCCAGTTCGTCGCGAATCTCACCCACGCGGCCATCCATCATATCGGAGGGGGCAACGATGTCCGCGCCGGCCTCCACCTGGGTCAAGGCCGTCTGGGCCAATAGCCGCAGGGTGGAATCATTATCGATTTCGCCGTTCTTGATCAGTCCACAATGGCCGTGGCTGGTGTATTCATCCAGACACACATCGCAGATGACCAGCAGGTCCGGCAAAGCCTTCTTCACCGCGCGCACGGCTCTTTGCACGATGCCGTCCGGATCGTACGCGCCCGTGCCCGTTTCATCCTTGCTTTCCGGAATGCCAAAGAGAATTACGGCGGGGATGCCGAGGTCGTAAGCGCTCCGGCACTCCTCCACCAGCAGGTCAACTGACCAGCGGAAGTTGCCGGGCATGGATTTGATTTCACTCTTAACCTGCGTGCCGGGGCAGACAAAGAGCGGGTAAGTGAGGGAGCGAACACTCAGGCGCGTTTCGCGCACGAAGCCGCGAAGCGCCTCGGTGCGCCGTAATCGCCGGGGGCGGTGGATGGGGAAAGGCATGGTATTAGTATAATCTTTCGCGCGGCTTCAAATTGCCGAAGGTGCCAACATTCGCCAGCGCCAGCGCCAGCCGGAACTGGCTCTCATGCCGGTACGGTCCCAGGCTGTAATCCTGGTACTCGATATCGAGCGCGAAACACCCGAAATTATAGCTGAGCTGGCTGACCGCATGCTGGAATATCTTCTGCTGAAAGTTGTAATCCATGCCGAGCGCCCCACTCAGGCCTTTGCGGTTCGGGTCACCATAAGTCACCACCGAGCCCAGAAGGTGAAAGGTGTTCAAGGGCGTCACCGTTGAGGACGAACCGGCGGTGTTGCCCCCCGCCAGCAGTGAACCGAAGTAGGACGACTTGTTAATAAAAAAGTCGGTAAGGGAGACTCCCCATAACCCGCGCTTCACGTGGGAGGTGATGCCGGCATCCAAAATACCACTGGCGCCGGTGGGGTTAATGTCGGTGCGGATTTCCGTATCGTAGTTGGAAAATGGAGCGAACTTGAACACGGAATCAACGGGCGAGAAGTGTTGGCCGTGCTCGAAGGCGAATCCCGTAACGTCGATGGTTGAAGCAAAGACGCTGTTCTGGCTGGAGTTGAACAGGTTTCCGAGGCCAAACGTGGGATCAAAGTAATACTTCTGCGAAAGACGCCAGGAGAAGATGTCCCTCGCCTGGGGAGTGTCCGGTGAGTTGTCCGGCACGTCCTTGCGGGCCAGAATGGAGTTGGTTAGCGAATACTCCACCTCGTTCGTCTGGGTGAAAATATCCATGACATCGAAGCGGGCAATGTCCAGGATATCTTCCGGATCATTCTCGCGCACCAGGTGGTACTGGATATCCGGCTCGATCACATGCTTAATGCGGTAGCCCCGATAAGAATTGGTGAATACCTTTTCCAGGGAAGGGGGGCGCAGGTCAAGGGTTACCTCTCCCAGCAGGCGATCAACGGGGGTGTGCTTGCCATCCAGACTGGTGCCATAATGCGTGGCCCGAAATCCCACCGAGGGTATGAACCGGAAGTGCCAGAACTCCTTCGGCCGCAGCAGAAGTTGCGGATGAAAATCCAGGCGATCACTTAGCAGAGGGATCGCCAGCCCCGGCAGGGTGCTCTGCTCGGTGCGGCCCACCATGTCAACGGAGGTTTCGAAGGAAAAGTACGCCGGCGAGTTGCCGATTTGGCGGTCTTCCCCGTCAAGCTGAATGCTGGGGAGGTGGCGGATGATGACGTTGGGGGTGGGGCCAATGACGCCTTGGACCGAGAGTGTGGGTAAGGTGGAGAGAAAATCCTGATACCGTTCGGCATAAACATTGAAGCTATAGGCATCCCAATTCTTGCTGATGAAGCCGGATTGCACGGCTTCGGAATCGACGGCCTGGGAATAATTGGGTGACCATGTAATTCGGAAGGCCATGGTGTTGACGTAGTCCACATTGGCGACGGCGCGGAAGCCATCCCCAATGTCATCGTCTTTACCAATGGCGTGAATACTTTCACCGGCGGCGCGAAGCGGCACTTTTACGTAGGTATTGGTTCCAGGCACATTCTCAAGAGTTACGCCCGAGTACTTATCATTAATACCAAAGAATTCGACGGTGAAGTCCGCGTTGGCGCTGGGCTTGGCGCGAAATTCCGCGCGTTCCGCCAGGCCGCGCTTGCTATAGTCCTCGACACCCAGCATCAAATCGGCGCTGGAGTTTATTGCCCAGAAAAAACCGTCCCCAAGGATGTAGCCTTTCTGTGTGGAATTGCCAATGTGGGGAAGCAGGAAGCCGGTTTGCCGGGGCTCCTTCGCAATTGAATCCACCACGAAGGGAAAATAGAAGATGGGAACCCCGAGAAAGCGGAAGACGGCGTCGTGGGCCACCACTTTCTCTCCCGGCGTGACGCGCGCTTTCCCCACGGAAAGCAGCCAGCCCTTCTTGGCGCAATCGCAGGTGGTCATGCTGCCGTGATTCACGAGGTAGGTATTCTCGTCCACGCGATCCACTGTTTCGCCCCAGATGTAAAAGGGGTTGTCGGTCTTCAGGACGCGCGGCCGGGAGGGACCTTTGGAATGGACGTTTCCAACCCCATTGCTAAACCACCCCTTCTGGGTCTGGATATTGTAATGGACCTCATCCGCGGCAAGGTGGCTCATGGGGTCGTCGAAGACCACGTGCCCGCGCGCCATCACGTCATTCGACACGTCGTCAAAGGAAGCTTCGTCCGCCGTCACGCGGATCTGTTGGTAAACAATTTGGACGTGGCCGCGCAGATGGTAGGTGTCCTTATCCTTTTGCTGAGAATCCGCGCGAATCGTTACTTCATTCCCGAGCCCCTTCACTTCCAGAGGAACAGGAATCTGTTGCGCGTGCAAGCACGGAACGAGGGCAAAAAAGAGCGCGAGAGCGGCGGGAAGCCGCAAGCCATTGCCACCGGGAAGGGTACGAACGAGATGCATGAGCACGCAGGTTAGCCATTCTACTCGAAAGCGCTTTGTTCTTCCGAGTCATTTTGCTAAGATGCCTACGAATAGAGAAACGCTACCTGGAGGAATCAAAACCTGCAGTGAAGTGCCCCAAGTGTGGGTTCGTCAGCTATGCCGGACTAGAGCAATGTAAGAAGTGTGGCTACCCGTTCGTGAAAGCCGCGCCCAAGGGACCGTCTTCCTCGTTGACCACGTTGTTTCCAGAGGGAGTGCGTTCCGTTGCCTACGCCCCGATAAATGCCGCGCCTGGCCCCAAAGAGAATTCACCCCGCCCTGAGCCGGAGCTGGCAATCAAACCAACAGCCACTCCAACGGCGCTTTCAACGGCGCCTAATCCGGCACCTTCAACGGCAACTCCTCCGGCGCCCCCAGCGGCGCCTCCTGAGCCCGTGCCCCCACAGCGTTATTCCTCCGAAGAAGCCCAACCGGCAGCCGCCCGTTCGCGGGTGGAGGAACCACCAGCCGATTGGAGAGAAGAATTGTCGGAACGGGTCGTGAACTTCCGCAAGCGGCGGGCTCGCCTCCATCCCGATGCCGATCCTGCGGGGAATCTCGAACTGGACTTTGAGCGCCCCGACGAACCCGAAGATATTCGGTCCATTTTCCGCGAGCAGGAGACTCCGGAGGAGGGAGATTCGCGCCTCGACTTGGAAATCGGCGAACCCGCCATGGACCGTGAATTGGAGGGCCCGTCACCTGAAACTCTCTCCCTCGAAGATCCGGGCGACGAGATGATGCAGCTTGATGCTGCTCCCGATGAGAGGGGGGAAATGTCCTTGGGGGAGTCTGTGGCCAAGAGTTCACCCATGGAAATCCAAGTCGGCTCTCCCGCCGCCGTTGTCCCCGAGGAAGCGGCTTCGGGGATTTTCCTTGCGCCGCTGGGCCGCCGCTTCCTGGCTGGCTTGACCGATGCCTTGGTGCTGCTGGTGGGGGCAGCCTTGTTTGGGACAATTTTCTGGTTTTGGTGCGGGTACTTGACCCCGGTTCCGGCCACCGTCGCGGTTCTGGGAGTGGCCGCCGTCATCCTCATCTTTGCATATTTCGCCGTGTTCACCGCGATTGCCTCCGCCACGCCCGGATTGCTGTTGATGGGATGCGAGATCCGCAATCTGCACGGAGACCATCCCACCGTGCGCGAATCCTTCTGGCGCGCCTTTGGGGTTCTCGTTTCGCTTTCGGCGCTCATGTTGGGATTCATCTGGGCCTGTGTGGATAGCGACACCCTGACCTGGCATGATCGCATGTCGGGCACCGTCATTGCCGAGGAGCACATCGCCTCGGATCTCGCCGGCCTGAATGTGACATCCTAGCGCGTACGCCTCATTGCTCATTTTCGTCGCGCTCTCACGGGAGGACTTCTCCATGGGAAAAGGAAAGTTCGTCAATCAGAAGCTCGGAAAGAACGTCAGCCGCAGATTCGATTTGCTGAAATCACAACTTGCCGTGCGTACCAACCGCGAGTTATCTTCCCACCCATTGAACTCGTCTCTCCCTAAGAAGGGAACCTCCCGGGACAAGCCATAGCGAGCCGCCATGAAGGTTGCGGGTTCGCCATCGAAGCGAAAGCCCCCCCAAGAAAGCCCTGACCGCGGCTTTGATCTGACCGCTCAGACCCAAGGGGTTACGATTCAACCAGTTGCCTGGCCACCCGGGTCGGCGGAAAAGACCTCTCGGGCAAGAAGCTTCCCCTCGCATTTGTGCATCATAGATAGTGACGTGTTATACTTTCAAGAATCAGGGCAATGCAAGCCCCAGGTGAAGGAGTTATCCCAGCATGACTAACCGTATTCGAGCCACACTTATTTCCGTCTCTCTCATATTGATGTCCTACGTCCTTGTGGGGGGCTTGCTGGGGAAGAGTGAAACCTCCTCCGAGAAGACTTATCGTGACCTGGGTGTCTACAGTGAAGTCCTGAATCGCATTAAGCAGGAGTATGTAACCGATCCGGATCTGAAAAAGGTCACGGACGGCGCCATCCGGGGGCTGCTGGAGTCGCTGGATCCCTACAGCACGTATCTGACTCCCGAGCAGTATCAGGATTACTTGCAACACCCTGACCCGGGACCGGCGGATGTGGGGCTCTTCATCTCCAAGCGGATGGGATATGCCACGGTGGTGGCGGTTCTTCCGGGAAGCCCCGCGGAAAAAGCCGACGTCAAGCCCGGTGATTTGATTGACGAGGTCGATGGCGCGCCGACCCGTCAGTATTCGGTCTTGCAGCTTGAGCGCTTGATGGCGGGACAACCCAATACTACTGTGAAGCTCACTTTGGTTCGTGAAGCGCGCGTCGACCCCCAGAGCACTACGATCACCCGCGCCGTTCTGAATTACCCACCGGTCTTCACCAAAATGCTGGATGACGGAACCGGGTACCTGCGAGTGGCGACCTTCAACAAAGGGAAGGCCCATGAGATTGCGGCCAGGATCAAGGAACTGCAATCGCAAGGCGCCCACAAAATCATTCTCGACTTGCGCAACTGCGCCGGAGGCGATGTGCAGGAAGCGGTGGACACCGCCAGCCTGTTCCTGAACAAGGGCCTGGTGACCTACCTTGCCGGGCAGCGCTTTCCCCGCCAGGACATGGAGGTGCATCCCATCGGGCCGGTGTGCGCATTGCCTCTGGCAGTCCTCATCAATCAGTCCACGGCGGGCCCGGCGGAGTTGGTGGCCTCCGCGATGCTGGGCAACAAACGCGGCGAAGTGGTGGGCACAAGGAGCTTTGGCGAGGGTGTTTATCAGAAGCCCATCCCGATTGGTGATGGCTCCGCCCTGCTTCTTGCCGTGGCCAAGTATTATGGGTCGGATGGCAAGGCCATCAACGAAAATGGCGTAACCCCCAGTGTGGTCCAGCCTGCCAATGGGGAGGGTGAAGATGCGGATGAAGATAATCAGCCGGCGGGGCCTGAACAATTCGGCGGCAAAGATGATCTGCAACTTCGCAAAGCCATCGAGATTCTGGGCCAGCCGTCCGCAACGCCGGCCAAGGCCGCGTGACTCGCAACACGAAACACGAAATTTGAAACTGGAAACTCGAAACTCGAAATTCCTAATCCGAAACCGAAACTCGGGCGCGGCTATTCGGCTTTCGAGTTTCGATTTTCAAATGCTGCCTGTCTGACCCACGAGGACCAAACTGCTGGAAAAGCGAAACTCGAAATTAGAAATCCGAAAATCCAATAGCGGATCACGAGTTCGGAATTTCGAGCTTCGAATTTCGATTTTCCAGTTTCGAATTTCGATTTTCCAGTTTCGAATTTCGGATTTCGCCTTTCGAATTTCGTTTTTCGCCTGCCTGCTCTTGATCCTTACCGCCAACGCTTGCAATTGGTTTCATCCCCAACCTTTGAATGAATCGGACCGCCGTGAGCTGGCAGTGCGTTTCAAGAACGCCGTCACCGATGCCGGTGGAACCCAGATTTGGATCAAACATCCCGCCAAGTTGCACCATGGGCAAAGTTCCGTTCAGTCCTTACAAGTGCTCGCCACTCCCGCGGCTTACCGTGCCGTGCTGACCGCGGTGCAGCAAGAGTCACACAGGGACAAACTGGAATTGGGGTCGACAGTGGACACGCTCGGAGGCGGACGGCGTTTTGCCATCCTCAATGTCACCCGGCGCGGGCAGCGCATCATTCAAATTCATCTGCGGGAAGTGCCCAGGCTGCTGCGTGCCGCCATCGTGATCGACGACATGGGCCTGGACCTGGAGGCCGCGCACAAGCTCCTGGCGCTCGATTATCCCCTCACCTTTTCAGTCTTGCCTTACCTGCGATACACCCAGGTGATCGCACAGGAAGTTCATCGCCGCGGGCATGAAGTGATGTTGCACCTGCCCATGGAACCGGAGCCCGGCGCGCATACGTCTCCCGGCAAAGGGGCGATTCTCGTGGGGATGAATGCGGCGGAAGTGCAGAGGGTGGTGCAGAACGATCTGGCTGCCGTTCCCTATGTGGCGGGAGTGAACAACCACATGGGATCGCGGGCCACCCAGGATGCAGCCCTGATGGCCGAGGTCATGAAGACTCTGGCCGACCACCGGCTCTATTTCATCGATAGCCGCACCACGGGCGCCAGCGCGGCGCTGGAGGCGGCCAGGCGCCAGCGCCTGCCGTCGTTTTATCGAGCCGTGTTTCTGGACAACACGGAAACGGTTCCTTACACGCTGGGGCAGTTGCGCGAATTCCGTCACAAGGTGGAACAAGATGGTGTGGCGCTGGCTATCGGACATCCGCACGCCACCACCATTACCGCTCTCGAAAAATTCCTGCCGGAGTTGGAACAGGCAGACATTGAGCTGGTCGTGCCTTCCCAAATCGTGAATCTACCCGAACTCGCCCGCCTGCACCCACCCGCCGGCGCCAACTGACCCTTTTTTGGAACCAGTCTGAGTTTCTCACCACGAGTTTGGAGGAGGGCGTTACAGGATGTGAGGAAAACTGTAGACGCTGTCATTCTGAGCCCGCATTTTGGGCGAAGAACCCCTGTAGTTGGCTCTTTTCATCGCGCTCCGCGAACTGCCGAGGTCCTTCGCCCAAAATGCGGGCTCAGGATGACAGGGCGAGGGGTTTTTCCGCAGCATGCCAAGAAGGCGCGACGGCTATCTCTTATTTTGCCGCCACCGCAGCCTGTACCTGGCTGCCGCGAATCCATTCCAGAATCGTCCGGTATTGCCAGCTTGATTCATTCCCGGGCCAGCGCTGGCCGCCATTGTGGGTGGCCAGGTAATCGCCGACGTTGCCCGCACTGTCAGTGGGCCGGGTGGGCTTGATCAGAATCAGGCTATGTCCCGGGTCATTGATGT
This sequence comes from Acidobacteriota bacterium, assembly GCA_003165615.1. Next base: position 16,907 of record PLWR01000406.1, read on the forward strand.
CCACCACGCGCATGGCATATTTGTAGTTCGCCTGGCTGTCTTGATCCGAGAATACGCCATCGGCATTGGGCGGCGAGAGTTTGAAGATCACGTGGCTGGCATGGCAAAACACGCACGCCTTGCCGTCCGCTCCGGGCTTGGCCAGAATGGGTTCGATCCTGGTAACGAAGTAGTTGTAGTCCAGCACGGACCCGGGCAGCACATCCTTGAGTGCTTCACTGAGTTTCTTTCCTTCCAGCACGCTGGCGGCGATCAGTTTCAGGCGGGGATTATTGTCTTTTTGCAACTCGGCCAGCGCGGCGCGGAAGCCCGGCTGCTGCTCAACATCTTTCACCTTGCGCAGAACGTCGAGCGCGGCGGCGGGCGCATTGGCGTCAGGGTCGTGCAGGGTCTCGAGCACGGCATTCAGCACGATGGGGTTCTCCAGAAAGTTCGGCGCCTTTTGATAGACCCCATTCTTCGCCACAACGTACGACTGATCCTGCGATACGGCCCCGCCCGCCACGCCCAGATGCCTGAGCATGAACTTGGGGTTTCCCACTTCTTCGGTCAGGATGATACGCGCGGGGCTGTGCAGCTTGGTGAAAGCAGTCTTCACCAGGGGAGCGGTTTCCGGATCGTTGAGAAGATGCTCCAGGGAAGCCCGCAAGGCGGCGCGCTCCACCTCCGGGCTGGGATCGTCCAACCCTGCCAATACCTGTTCCCGCAGAGCCGGTTCCTGAATAAGGCTCTTGAACGATGAAGCGGCAGTGAGGACCCAAGCATAATTTGCCGGGCGGGGTTGCCGCTCGAGCAGGGAGCGCAACGCCTCCAGGACGTCCGTTTGTTGCGCCCAGGGAGAGTCGCCCGGGAGTGCCGCGAGCAGAGGTAGCACTACGGCCTGACTGTCAGCGTTGCCATGATTGAGGATCTCGATGACCTTGCTCACCAATTTGGGGTCAGGTGCCGAAGGGGCGTCAAGGTTCAGGATACCTCGCTGCCCGTCCTCGTAAACGTAGCGGACCGTCTGCCGCACCTCGGCGCTCGGATCCTCCGCGAGTTCCAGCGCGGCGAGGGTGAAGCGCTCGTCGCCGGCGGCGCTGAGCGTGCTTCCCGCCTTCAGCACTTCAATCTTCATGTCGTCGTCAGCGCCTTGCAGGCAGGCCAGGAGGGCGGTCTCCAGCTCGGGCCCGGAACTCTTGAAAAAGTGAATGAGGTCGCTGTCGTTGCCAATGCGAGTTTGGAAGAAGCCATTGTGAACATCATACTTGAAGTTCACGGCCTCACGGTAAGGCGAGTACTCATAACCCGGACGGTGCAGGTCGGGCACTCCCGTGACGTATTTGGTGAGGACGGCAGGCAGCTCAATTGAAACGGTGTCAGCCTTGAGCGGGGGCAAAGCGTAGTGGCGAATGTGGAAGTCCCACAGAGCATTCAAAATGCCTTCGCGCCCCAGGGGAGTGCCCTCACGCAACACCTTGGCCAGCACCTGGGCCTGGTCACGCACCACGGCTTCGTAGCCGTCCTCGATACGGTTCTTGTCCTCATCTTTGGGGCTGGCTCGCACCCAAGCTCCCAGGTAGCCGGTATTCTCGTCGAGTAAATCATAGATGCTCTCCTGAAGGCCGCGACGCACCATGGGGTTCGTTTCGGTGTTCAGGCGCATGGCCAGAGCTTCCAGCGTGCTCCGGCGCACGGGTTGTTGGTCTACCTGCCAGTAATACCAGCGCCACAAGCCGGAAGCTGCCTGAAAGCGCACGAACGGAACGGGGTCGTTCAAATTGCCTTCCAGGGCAGCAAGCAAATCCGGGTCGCTGGTGAGCTCTTTGAAATGTTGGTTGAAAAGGCGGGTGGCGCCCCAGCGAGTGCGCGCGTCGGGTGACTTCAGCGCGGCTGTCAAGAGCTTGCGACCGGCGGGAGCGGCCTCCTGCCGCCGCGACAACACCATGCGCAGCGCGTTGGCGGCGCTGGTTTGCACCATCTTGCTGGAATCGCCGAGAGCTTGAATCAAGGCGGGCATGGAGCCGGGATCAGCCATGTGTCCGAGGGCGCGGGCGGCGGCTTCGCGCGCCAGCGGTTGATCGCTCTTCACCAGCACTTCCCGGATTGAGCGCAGCGTAGCCTCCGGCGCGAGGTCCCAGAATTGGTCGAGCTGGGCGAGGAGCAAAGGCAAGTTGCGCGTCGCAAGTTTTGTGGGCGGCGCGGGGTAGGCCGCATTCCAGTTTTTGGCCTTGGTTGGCCCCGGGTAGAGCGTTGACAGGGTTATCACGGCAAACTGCGTTGCCCGGAAGGGAGTATTAAAGCCTTGATAGACAGGGTCGCCTTCCCAACTGCCTTCCGGCCGCTGGGCCGCCAGCATCGCCTTCACCCCGCGTGCCATGCGTTCATCGGTCTCGGGGCGCCGTCCGGCGAACGCCAGTGCATAGAGGGCGTTATAGGAAATAAAATCCGCGGGCTTGGCTTGCTTGTCAAACGGATACGGCCATGCCCCCTCGGGAGATTCATAGCTATAAAGCTGGTCGATCAGCTTGTCAATTTGCGTTGCGTATTTGGCGCGATCAACCGTCCCCAGGAGCTGAATCTTCCAGCTCAAGTCGATCATGTTCTTGGGTTCGCGCGCCAGGGCGAGTTGCTCCACCTTGTCGCGTTCCGCCCGCCACTGCGCGTCGTGCGTCTGGCGGTAAACCAGATCGAATGTCTCCCAGCTTTGCGTGGCAATCTCAAAGGAGCTCACTTCCGGCTCACAACCGTCGGCTTCGTCACCCGGCATGGCGGTCACACCTTTGTAGTGGATCTTCAAAAATTCGGCATAGGGTGTGTCAAAGTGCGGCCGCGGCGCGTCGTGCGTCACATTCTCTTCCATCGCGTGCATGATCACGGGCAGGCGGCTTGCCACGGTGCGGGCGGAATAGATGACGCGCACCCAGTTGGTATTGGGCTCGCCATAAAGGGGCCGGGCATTGTTGTAAAGGCGATCGGCGATAAACTCCAATGACGGGCGTTGAGTGGGCGCATAACCGTTATGAATGGCTGTCAAGTATCCTCGCAGGGTGAATTGCGAGGGGTGACAGGCAATGCACAGTTGTGTTTCCGAGTGCTGCATGGTGGTGCGTAAAGCCACAGCGCCACGGCGCGGCGTGTTGGAAAGCCAGGTATCACCCATATTGATGAGGAAGTCCATGCCGGCACGCACGGCCTGGTGCGGATCGGTGTAAGGCGGCACGGGATAGTCATACGTGTTGAGCTGGTACGCGGGGTGATTGGCGGCGACGCGCACGTAATACTCCTGGCCGGGTTGCAGCGTGCGCGTACGGAATTTGTAGAGGCCGGGATAATTTTGCGTCGCTTCGACCTGATAAACGAACTGGCCATCGCTATAGGGCACAACATCCTGCTGCCCACCGGCGTCCTTGCCCAGCCGGAAGATGTCCACGTCCAACGGCACGTCGCGGTCCGTTACGTTCAGTACAAAATAAGCGAGCCGCGCTTCGGTCCCGTGGTAGGTGAATTTGAACCACTGAAAACCCTTCAGCATTGCCTGGTAGGCATCTTCGCTGGGAGAGGGCGCGTAAGGCCTTTCGTCGTCACTGCCGTAAATGGTTTGCCCAAACTCGAAGGGCTGGGCGGTTTGCCAGGTACTGTTGGGCGCCGTGGCGATGACCCCAGGTTGCAGACCCCCAGTGTGGGCCGCTGTTGGCGCCGGCGTCTGGGGAATGGGGCGCAGCGTTGCACCCACATCCGGGATGTGCACAATTGCGCAGGCGGAAAGGGAGACGTTCACCTGCCCCGGGGCCCGGGGGTGGAGGGTCAGATAGAAATCGAGGTCACTCGCGTGCAGCCATTTGGAATCAACTTCTCCGCTCGAGTCACTTACTGTTACCAGCACGGCGTCATTGCCCTGAAGCTGGGCGGGGTCTTTAACCCAAACGGTCAACGCGTAAAGCGCGTCCGGGCGAACTCGGCCCAAATGGATTTCCCGAACATTTTGCGAATTCGATTGGTCGGCCCGCACGGAGCGGCCATCGTGTATCAATAAGGTCACGATCATCGCCGCTCCTGCCAGCAGGAGAAGTCCCCAATTCGCCCTTGCCCACTTCCTCGATGCCACCATACCCTTAACCTCCCGGCTGCAATTCCATTGCTGTCACCCTGCACGAAGCGCAGAAGTGTCGCGCGGACTTTTCCACCCGCGCGCGTACCCAGTCCTGAGCCCAAACCGATGATGCGCTCACGAGAAGAAGGAACCACACCTCATGTGGAATCGCATGCCGCTCTCCTGATTGTCAGTGCCCTGGAGCCTGTTTCGACCCGATTTGCACCCTCGGGTGAAGGAAATGAGATGATACACGCGATGCTCGAATACCCGCAAGGCCCGCGCAAAACTTGGTACTGTCCTAATTTCAAAATCAAACCAGCGGAGGAACCAATGAGTAAGCGACTCCGCCCCAACGAAGACCGCGAACAGATTGCCACGTTGAAGCAATCCTACCCAGGCTACGACGCAAGTAAGTGGATCGTCGAAGCCCTTAACATCAACAACCAGTCTTGCAGCGATGATGCCATAGGCATCTCGAACCTGCTCTACTGCGCTCTGGATGCGCTCAAGGCACCTGCCACACGGCAAGGGGGTGCAAGATGAGCAATGTGACGCGGGCCGCAAAGATTTTAGCGCACCTGCCGGATTACCCGGAGAAACATCTTGACATGCAGTACTGCAATACTGTACTTTGCAGTAGTATGAAGACACAGGCTGAGTACAAACAGCTCCGCGAACTGACGAAGAAGCGATGGGAAGATACAATCCAACACGACGAGTCCGAGCGCGACAAGGAACTTAGTGCGCTCGATCTGGCATGGGAACTCATTCAAAAACAGCAAGTCCCTGCCACTATCTCAATCGCCGACATGATGAGGAAAGTCATCGCAAAACTAGAACAGCCATTCCAAAGCTGGCAGGTACAGGAAAAGATGGTCGCTTCCTATCCAGCTCTTGCTGACAGCCTCCGAATGAAAACCATCTCGGGGCACCTAACCCGAATGGTTGGTCGCCACGAACTTGAGATGATTGATCCCGGCTCGGGAACGACACCAGGGCGCTACAAGATTAAGGCATTAAAGACCAAGTAAAACGAAAAGGGCTCGTCACTGTTAGCAGCAGCGGCGAGCCCCAAAACTCGGAGCCACAACCCTTGCGAGGAAGCGAACTCCACTTCTGTTTATACTCCCGTCCGCCGCCATCGTCAAGGGCCACTTCGTGGCTATTCCTTAACGCAAGTGTCTCAACCCATTAAAACTAAGGAGAATTGACGATGAACAGACTACCCGAAGAAAAACGACTAGCGATCATTTCCGCCCTGGTCGAAGGGAACAGTATCCGCTCGACCGAGCGCATGACCGGCGTACACCGTGACACCATCCTGCGCCTACTGGTATCCGTGGGCGATGCCTGTGGTCGGTTCCTCAACGAGCACGTCCGCAACATCCGTACTCGGCGCATTCAGGTTGATGAAATTTGGACATTTGTCTTGAAGAAGCAGGCCCACCTTGACCGATACGACGACCACCACGAACTGAAAGGCGATCAGTACGTCTTTGTTGCAATGGATGCCGACTCGAAACTCGCCATCTCTCACTACGTTGGGAAGCGCGACGGCACAGGCGCCTATTACCTGCTGGCCGACCTGGAGAGCCGCCTTGCCAGCCGTATCCAATTGACTACTGATGGATTCCAGCCTTACATCCAAGCCGTTGAAGCCGTATTCGGCTGCGAAGTCGATTACGGTATGCTCATAAAGGTGTACGGGGCGAACAAGATTGACACTGGGGGGCCAGCTTGGTACGGCCCAGCGCACGTTTTATCCGCAGAGCCGACGCCCATCATGGGTGAACCCGACCGTCGGCATATTTCCACTTCATTCATTGAGCGCCAGAACCTCACGATGCGAATGAGTATGCGGAGATTTACGCGGCTGACCAACGGACACAGCAAGAAGCTGGAGAACCTCAAGGCGCATGTGGCCCTGCACTTTGCGCACTATAACTTCGCTCGCGTGCATTCGACCTTGCGCGTTACCCCGGCAATGGAGGCAGGATTAACCGATCACCCTTGGACACTGGCGGAATTGCTAGAGGCTGCGTAGAAGTGGCTTTCTGCTAATGAAGATTGGCGATAGAATCCTCCAGTGAAATTCCTATCTTAAGACGATGGACGGAGGAAATACTTCCATGATGAAACTTGACGAGTTTATCGGAGAAAATATTTACCTCAAGCCTAAAATCGCTTTTCAAGCCGGAGAGGAGCACAAGCTTTATCCTGTAAAACTCTCTGGTGTCGAACTCGGAGGTATTTGGATTGAAAGTGAGGCGCTCACTTTGATGCTAAAGAAGGCTGTTGGCTTGACCGCCGAGCAGCCGACACCAAAGACGCCAGTTTTCTTTTTCCCGTACTCGGAGATTTACTTCTTCTTCGTTGGCTCGACCCAACTAGGCCAAGAGCACGTAGAATAGTTCTTTTGTTGCTTTGATCTTCTAAAATTGTACTTACGGAGTGGTTTAAGTTTGACATTGAACGCAATTCCTCCTAGTCTTGGAATTGCGCGGGGACGCGCCCAAAGAGATTCGACAGGCCACGGCGGGAACCGTGGCCTTTTTCATTTCCAATAAACTCCTAACACTTCCGTCCCAAAAAATCAAGCCCAATCTTTCAACCTCTGGTATTATTCCCGCCCCGGTTACTTCATATCGACGCGGAGATCCACCTTGAAACCAACGCAGCAGCCCACCGAAATCGACATCGCACAAATGGCTACCATCATCGACTGCGAGGGGCATATCGCCATCAGCCTCATGGGTCCATCTGAGTACTCGCTGCAAGTCACCATAGGAAACAAGGATTTTAGATTGCTCGAATGGTGTCAGTCGCGCTTTGGCGGAGCCATATACAGACTGACGTACAAGAAAGAGCAACGCCCAGCCCTGGCAACAGTCAAGCGATGGAGGACGCATGGTCGTGAAGCTGGAAATTTGCTTCAGACGTGCCTGCCGTACTTCATCATCAAACGCGAACAGGCAGAAATCGGCCTGAAATTCATCGCAACCTACAAGATTGCGTGGGAAAGGGTAGGCGAATCCACTAAACTACTGCGCGAGGAACTAAGGCAAGAACTCTTGGCCATAACCGCGACGGGGCCGAGGGCAGCAGCGCAGGAACGCGAAGCGCCACCAAAACGTAAGGAACAAAGCAATCTCTTTACCAAAGAAATTTCAAATTAGGACAGTACCCAAAACTTGGTACTGTCCTAAATCTCGGGTGTAGCGCCGGTTTCCAGCCGGCCTAGAAATCCATCCGAGAACCTG